>VBIU01000240.1 GCA_005880945.1 Chloroflexota bacterium
TACGCCGTCCGCATTCCCGTGAAGGTGGGCCGCACCTCGGTCAACGCGATCGAGATCGTGCAGGGCCTCGCAGCCGGTGATTCAGTGATTCTGTCGGACATGTCGCGATACGACAACGTCGAGAGGGTGAGACTGAAATAGGGAGAGGCCCGATGCCCGGTAACGGTACGCCGCTCATTCAGCTACAGGGTGTCCGCAAAATCTTCTTCACCGACGAGGTCGAAACGCACGCGCTCGCGGACGTGCACCTCGAGATCCGCGAGGGCGAGTACGTCGCGATCAACGGCCCGTCGGGATGCGGCAAGACGACGCTACTCTCCATCCTCGGCCTGCTCGATACGCCCAGCGACGGCAGCTACCTGCTCGAGGACAAGCCGGTGGCCAACCTGACGCCGGCGGAGCGAGCCCGAATCCGCAACCGGCGGATCGGCTTCGTGTTCCAGGCCTTCAATCTGATCGGCGATCTCACCGTCGCCGAGAATGTCGAGCTGCCGCTCACCTACCGTTGCATGTCGGGGTCGGAGCGCACCAAGCGCGTGCAGCAGGCGCTCGAGAAGGTCGGCATGGTGCACCGCGCCAAGCACTATCCGGTGCAGCTCTCCGGCGGCCAGCAACAGCGCGTCGCGGTGGCCCGCGCGGTCGTGGGCGATCCCGCGATCCTGCTGGCCGACGAGCCCACGGGAAACCTCGATTCGACTAACGGCGAGGCGGTGATGGAGCTGCTCCGGTCCTTGCACCGCGCCGGGGCGACGGTTTGCATGGTCACGCACGACCCGCGCTATGCGAAGCACGCCGACCGCTCGATTCATCTATTTGATGGTCGCGTCGTCGACGAGTCCCGAGCCCCGAGCCCCTAGCCCGATGTTCCAAGACCTCCGCTACGCCCTGCGCACCTTCGCTCGGAGTCCGGCGCTCGTCGCCGCCGCGGTCGTCTGCCTGGCCCTCGGCATCGGCGCGAACGCCACGATCTTCGGCGTCGTGGACACGCTGTTGTTCCGGCCGCCGCCGCACATACAGAATCCGGCGCAAGTCGTGCGGCTCTACTTCAGCAGGAATCTCCCGCCGTTCGGCAGAGCGACATCGAGCATCACGGGCTATCCGATGTACACATCGCTTCGCGATGCCGCGCACGCTTTCACCGGACTCGCGGCCTTCACCTATTCGCAACGCGCGAGTCTGGGCCGTGGGGCGGATGCGAAGCGTGTGGATCTGGTTCTTGCGTCCTCAAGTTTCTTCCCGCTGCTGGGCGTCCGTCCCGCTCTCGGCCGCTTCTTCAACGCGGACGAGGACCGCCCAAGCGGTCCGGCACTCGTCGTGTTGAGTTTCGGATTCTGGCGGTCCGCCTTCGGCGGTGACTCCGCGGTCGTTGGCAAACAGTTGCAGCTGGGACGCGGCAGCTACACGGTCATCGGCGTGGCACCGGACCGATTTACCGGTGTGGAGCTGCAGAATGTGGACGCGTGGGTGCCGATCGCAGCCGCGACGCCCGAGCTCATGGGGCCCGGTTCGCTGAATCGGGGCTCCTATTTCCTGCAGATCATCGGCCGGCTGGGTAGCGGCAGTGCCGCGACCGCCGCGCGCCAGGCGACGCTGGTTTTGCGCGGCGACGATGTGTACTCGGGTCGGGACTCCAATGCGGTGGTCGTGCTCGGACCGGTACAACATGCGCGCGGACCGGAGATGTCGCAGAACGCCAAGGTGTCTATCTGGCTCTCTGCCGTCGCGGTGATCGTGCTACTCGTCGCGTGTGCGAATGTGGCGAACCTGCTGCTCGCGCGATCGCTCCAGCGTCAGCGCGAGGTCGCGATCCGGCTCGCGCTCGGCGCAGCGTGGTGGCGTCTGGCGCGTCAGGTTCTGATCGAGAGTCTCTTGCTGGCGATCGGCGGAGGAATCGCGGCGCTCTTTGTCACGTTGTGGGCGGGTCCGCTGATTCGCGCGTTTCTCCTGCCGGACACTCCCGCC
>VBIU01000241.1 GCA_005880945.1 Chloroflexota bacterium
TCCTCGGAGTCGATGTAGTAGTAGCCGCTGTGGGCGTTCTGGTCGAACCGCAGCGAGTTGAAGAGGTAGAACTCCGCTTCCGGGCCCCAGTAGCTGACGTCGGCGATCCCGGAACGCCGCAGGTGCTCTTCCGCTTTTTTGGCGATGAAGCGACCGTCGCGGCTGTACGGCTCACGGGTGATCGGGTCGATGACGTCGCAGATCAAAAACAGCGTCTTGTGGGAAAGGACCGGGTCGATCGTCGCCGAATCGGGGTCGGGGATGAGCAGCATGTCGCTCTCGTCGATCGCCTGGAAGCCGCGAATGCTCGAGCCGTCGAATCCAAGACCCTCGCTGAAACTGTCCTCTTCCAGCTCTCCCAGCGGGAGGCTGAAGTGCTGCCACGTACCCGGCAGGTCGATGAAGCGGACGTCGACGACCTCGACGCCCTCTGCCTTCGCGCGTTCGATGACCTCACGCGGGCTTGTCTTGCTGCCTGACTTTGTCTCGATCGCCATCAACACCCTCCTGAACCCTGGATTTGACGAGCTCGTGGCTCATCCTATTAATGAGAGGCGGGCAGGATCACGGTGCCTCCCCACGAATCCGGATGGCGTGTTCATGTGTGGACCACACGATTGGAGATATCCACAGGGCCGGATCCGTCGTGCGATGTGCACGAGGCGGAGTGAAGCGGGTTTGGCACCACCACACGTTTTGAGTCCTCGCCCTCGTGCCCTAGCGTGAATCCCGAGCCGTCTTGCCGGCGGTATGCCTTGGGAGGTGAGGTCTTTGTCTGGTTCGAGGAGCGATCTGAGCATCCGGCTGGTTCGACAAGCGCTTGCGAAGCGCAAAACGGTGTTCGCGATCACGGGCGGCGTTGCCCTGCTCGCGGCGCTGCTGCCTATCGCCGCCCTCGCCGACGACCAGACTGCGGGCCAGGCCGCCGGCGTGGCCGCGGACACGGTCTGGGTGATCGCCGCCGCCTGCTTGGTCATGTTCATGCAGGCCGGCTTCGCGATGCTAGAGGTTGGATTCAGCCGCATGAAGAACGTCGGCACAGTCGTCGCCAAGGTGGTGACGAACTTGAGCGTCAGCTCGATCGCCTACTGGGCCGTCGGCTTCGGATTCGCCTTCGGCGCCGGCGGCCTCTTCGCGGTCATCGGCGGCAGCGGCTTCTTTCCGACGTTCAGCCCAGGCTCGACAATGGATCTACCGGCTATCTCGTTCAGCACTGTGCCGGCGGCGGCGAAGTGGTTCTTCGAGTTCGTCTTCTGCGCCGTCTCCCTGGCCATCGTGTGGGGCACGATGCTCGAGCGCACCAAGTTCATCGTCTACATCCTTTTCGGAATTCCGTTCGCCGCGTTCATCTATCCGCTGATCAGCCACCAGCTCTTTGGGGGCGGCTTCCTCATGGCGACCCTGGGCAGCCAGGACTTCGCCGGCTCGACCGTCGTGCACCTCACCGGAGCCACCGCGGGGCTCGCCGGCCTTCTGCTTCTCGGCCCGCGCATCGGCAAGTACGAGAAAGGCAGGCCCAACGCGATCCCCGGCCACAACATGCCTCTCGCGCAGCTTGGAGTCCTCATCCTGTGGTTCGGTTGGTTCGGGTTCAACCCGGGCTCAACTCTGAACGCGACCAACCTGCACTTCGCCGATGTGGTGGTGGTCACCAACCTCGCCGCGGCCGCCGGGGCGGTGGCGGCGCTGGCCACGATCTACCTGGTGACCAAGACCATGGACGTCGGGATGGTCGGCAACGGAGCGATCGCCGCGCTGGTCGCCATCACCGCTCCCTCCGGCTACGTCGAGCCGTGGGCCGCGGTCGTCATCGGCGCGGTCGCCGGAGTCATCGTGGTGATCGGGGTGTTGGCGCTGGACAAGGTCCTCGACGATCCTGTCGGCGCCCTGCCTGCCCACGGCCTGGCCGGGATCTGGGGGACGCTGAGCTGCGGGTTGTTCACAGTTCCCGCGCTGGCGAAGTTCAACGGCGTCGGCGAGGGCGGCCTCTTCTACACCGGCAGCTTTCACCAGCTCGGGGCGCAGGCGATCGCGGTCACCGCCTCCTTCGTGACCGTGTTCGTGCTCAGCTACGGCCTCTTCTGGATCATCAAGAAGACGGTCGGTCTGCGCGTCTCGGCTCGCGAGGAGATGGATGGACTCGACATCAGCGAGCACGGCATGTGGGGCTACCCCGAGTCGTTCATGCCAGTCCCAGGCGGCATCTACCGCCCCGCCGATACGCCTACAGTCAACCCGCACCGTTTGTCAGAGCCGGGTTCAAGCCCGGCGCATCCTGAGGTGGCACGAGCATGAAGATGGTGATGGCGGTAATCCGGCACGAGAGGCTGCAGGAGGTGCAGGACGTGCTCGATGAGTGCGGAGTCTCCGGGGTCACGGTGACGGAGGTCAAAGGCTGCGGCGCGCAGCGTGGTTACACGGAAAAGTATCGAGGCACCGCGGTCCACATCTCGCTGCGGCCTCGATTGAAGATCGAGGCTGTGATGCAGGCCGAGATCGTCAAGACGGTGGTCGACAAGATCGCCGTCGCCGCCCGTACCGGTGAGGTGGGCGACGGAA
>VBIU01000096.1 GCA_005880945.1 Chloroflexota bacterium
TGGTAAGGATGTGTCAGGGCTGACGAACCTCGCCATCATCCCCGCCGCCGTGGTCGCGATCTTGATCGGATACGCGCGCATCGGGGTGCTCCCACACTGGCTGCTCTACCCAGGGCTGTCGATGTTCCTGTTGGGCCTGGCGCTGACGGTGTGGGCGTACGGCACCTTAGGCCGCTTCTTCTCCCTCGAGGTGCAAATTCAAGGTGATCATCGAGTCGTCGACACTGGTCCGTATCGCCTCTTGCGTCACCCCGGCTATGCTGGCGTGCTGTTCGGTTTAATCGGGCTTGGTCTGGCGGTCCAATCTTGGGTCTCAGTACTGCTGCTGCTTCTCGTGATGGCCGCCGCTCTCACTTATCGCACTCGGATCGAGGAGAAGTTCTTGCTCGCCGAGTTAGGTGACGAGTATGCCCGCTACGTGGCCAGGACCAGGCGCGTCGTGCCATTTGTGTGGTGATATCGAGTAGCCGTTCTTGGAGAGAGGGGAGGTGTGGCCCAGCGGGCCCCGGCTACACAGGGCGGCACGATGGCCGCCTCTTTGCGGCGACTCATCCGGAGCGGACGCGCTCGCTTAGCCCTGCCGATTGATCGACTCCTGACCTGCTTGCCGTCACCGACCTAATCGAGCGCGAGTGGAGAGCCTTGGCAATGCGCGAACCCCGGGTCGCGGCGAAGTTGTGAAGCTTCTGCGACGTTGCGTTCATCGAGCGTCCCCGGCTGCGGCAACCATCGCTGCCATCAAGTCGACAGCTTCAGCGCTGTCGAGTCCGTTCTCTCGGACCAACGAGCTCCAAGCCCCGAACCCAATCGCGAGTCCGACCGCGCCGCCGATGCGGGCGCGCCGCCGGCCTCGCTGTCGCCGTCCCAGCATCAGCGTGGCGTGCATTGCCGAGAGCTGGCGTTGGAAGCCCTCGACAGGAGGTTTTAGGGCGGGCACGAGTGGCGCGTCCCTGAAGACGTTGTCAAGCATCCTCTGATTGCGTTCATACCAGTGGTAAAGCTCTGCGAGAGCGCGCCGGAGACGGTGGGATGGATCCTCGATCTCAACCCAGGGGTCCGGACTCGGCGTCGGGTTGAGCGATAACCAGTGCATCGAGCAAGCGCCAAACAGGGCATCCTCGTCTGGAAAGTGGCGGTAGACGGTGCCGCGCTGGACCCCGGCCTCCTCGGCGACTGCCGTCACCGTGGTCCGCGCCGGGCCGACGGTACCGTGAAGCTTCATCGCCGCTTCGGTGATTCGCAGCCGGGTCTTAGCCTCGAGCTCGGCGCGACGGAGTTGGCGGTACCGACGCCGCGTCCTTACGGCGTCTGATCCGGTGCCGGCGCCGGCGCTATTTGTGAAGTCCGTCTCCTTCCTGGCTAATTTCACCGGTCGCTGCTGTTCGATCGATATTGACACACACGATAGCAGTGTGTATATTCGCCGCACAACAATGTTTAACGAATATGGAGGTGCTCCGATGCAGGCCGCTAGCCAGACGCCTCAGCGGTTCGACGCGGCCCGGGGCACGTGGGCCCGGGTGTTCCGAGTCTTCTTCGCGCTCGTGCCAAACCCGGCCGTGCGTGCGATCAGGAAGGCCGTCCAGATCGGCCCGATCGAGGAACTGGTCATCGTCGGTCGGAGGAGCGGCCACGACCGTCGCGTTCTGATCGTGCTCGCACAAGTTGGCAACCTCTGGTATGTCGGCCACCCGAATGGCGACAGTGCGAATTGGGTGCTAAATCTGATCGCCGCGGGCCGGGCAAGGGTGATCACCCGCGCCGGCGCGACCGCCGTCCGTGCCGTCCTGCTGGAGCCCGGCGAAGAACGGAACATCGCGATTCGAGAGCACACGAATCAGCAGAAGGCGCTGCCGACCCGGCTGCTCTATCGAGCGGCCCGGACGTACATCACGTCGGCCGGAGCGTTCTTCCGCCTCGAGCCTGAGACGGAGAAATGAGCTCGCGCCTGTCACCGTCAACCCGCTCGCAGCTCACGGGCTGCAGCTGTTCGGAGGAAACGTGATGGTAGCAATCCAGAGAACCCGGACCTCTTCGTCGGTCGTCGGCATCGCTCGTCTCTGGTTGCTCATGTTCGTGCCGTTTGCGGTCCTGCCGTTCGTGTTCATCTCCGGGAAGGTGGTGCCTGACTCGGCGCTGTGGGGCCATGCGGTGTTCCACCTCATCTATTTGCCGATCCTGGCCGTCGGGTGGTGGGCGCTCTGGCGTTTCGTCCGTGAGCCCTCGAACCTCGCCCTGCGCGTGATCGTGGCTTTGATGCTGCTCTGCCAGACCTCCGGTCTCTTCGGTCACGCGGGCGAGCTGGTGGCGGTGGTGCAGGGGGGCTTCTTCAGCGCACCCTACTCGATCTGGTCCGAGAACCCTCACATGTTCTTCGCGATGTTCGCGCTGGGCGGCATCATGGCGAGCGAGCTGCTCCTCATCGTCCTGACAGTCACCGCAGCCGTCCAGCGACTCCTCCGCCGTTCGCCAAGAGTCACGGGCGGGCAAGCTCCTACCTCAGCCTGAACGAGCCTGGAGGTTTGCCAGGACGGTGACTCGGCGCGCAGACGTGGCTGGAGGTCGCGTGCGTCGCCGACCTCTGGGGCCGGCCGCGAGTCGAGCTGACCTGACGTTGTAGCGGCCGCCGTGAGCGAGCCTGTCAGCAGTCGAACGCAAACCAGCACAACTCGTTGCGCAGGCGCTGGTCGTCGAGCACGAGTTCTCGGATCTCGTGGGGGAGTTGGGCGCGCTGCCACTGGCACTCCAAATGGCCAGCCGCCTCGCGCTCATCTTCAGGCGCTGCCGCCCGCGCCGCCCTGATCGCGTAGGCGGCAGCACCGAGCTCGTGGGCCGCCACATGGCCCACCGCCGCGGCCTGGCCGGCAGCGTACGCAGCATGCCGCGCGGCCCCACTCAGGTGTCTGGCCGCGGCGTTTGCATGGCCGGCCGCAATGCGGGCCTCTGCCCACTTGATCTCACCCCGCGCCCAGGCACGCCCGAGCTCGAGCGCCCGACGTGGACGCTCATCCTTCGGCCGTGCCTGCTCGAAATGGTGCAGCACGTGCTGGGCGCAGTCAGCCGCCCAGATCGCCAGAAGGCGGTGATCACTGTCTTGGAGGCTGCCGCCGCGACGCACCGTGATGAACCGCGGATCCCGGATCTTAGGGAGGATCACCAGTTGCCGATCTCGCTCTTGTGTCCGCCGAGGGTAGCAGGATCGGCCTCCGACGAAACCGCCTCCTCTAATGCAAATGCGGTGTGCGAGATTCCCTCAGGAGTACGGTGTCGACTGGCACTGTATACCGATACGTTTGCATTGGTCGGGCGGGGCCGCCGCAAAACACATTGGGTAGAGGGAGCACTGCGGGCGCGGCTTCGTCGTGGCTTTGAAGAATCCGGCCGAGGGCCGGATCCTACATCTTTCGCGCCATCACGAAACCGCCGCCTCTGCGGTCGATCGGGTCAAGACTGAGGTCGCGCGGGAGCTTCACGACCGCGTGATGCAGGATCTGATGGCGATGCTGCTGCAGACGCAGCTCTTCGCCCGCGAGCAAAAAGGTGACAAGGGCGTCCTCGATCAGTTCGCTTACATCGAGACGTCGGTGCGGGACGTGCTCAACAACCTTCGGCAGATCGAGTGGGACCTACGTGGGCAGTCCGGGCTTGGAGATGAGTTCATCAGTGCGCTGCAAAGTAACCTGCTTGCGCTGTATCGGCGGCGCACCGGTGTCAAGGTGCACCTGTCGGTGAGCCCTACCTGGCCCGTAACACTGCCTCCAGATACGTCCATCAACCTGTACCGCATCATCCAGGAGGCAATCACGAACGCGTACCGGCATGGCGGGGCGCGAATCGTTCACGTCGCGCTCAAGGCCAGGTCGGATCACCGAATTGTCGTCAGCATTCACGACGATGGACGTGGCAGCGTGTGGTTCGATGATGCACGACCGGTCGGTTCAGGCATCCTCGGGATGCGGGAGCGCGCCGCCTTGCTCGGCGGCGAGCTGCACATTCGCAGTCGTCGTGTTGGCGGCGGGACGACGGTGGTCGCAAACTTTCCGAAGGAGGTGCTCAACTGGCCTCGCAAACAGGCACCGTCCGTGTCCTGATCGCCGACGATCAGACCCTCTTTCGAAGCGGTCTGGCCCGGCTTCTGCAGGAGGAACCCCGGATCACCCTGGTCGGAGAGGCTGCGAACGGCCGGGAGGCGGTGGAGAAAGCCGCTGCGTCGAAGGCGGACGTGGTCTTGATGGATCTCAAGATGCCGGACATGGACGGCGTCGAGGCGACCGCGAAGATCATGGCCGACCAACCCGGCGTGAAGGTGCTGATCCTTTCGACATTTGATGCAGACAGTTACGTGCTCCAGGCTCTACGCGCCGGCGCGTGCGGATATGTCTTGAAGGACGCCCAGCCGGCGGCCATAGTGTCGAGCATCATGGCCGTGCTCGCCGGCGAGCGGGTGATGGCGGGAGCGGTCGCCAATCGCGTGCTCGACATGCTGACCGGGGCGAGCACGCCGAAGGAGTTCTACGATGGCCTGACCTCACGCGAGGTCGAGATCTTGAAGCTGATGGCGACCGGCAAGCCGAACAAGCAGATTGCGTTCCTGCTGAAGATCAGCGAGAAAACGGTCAGAAACCACATCTGCCACATCTACGAGAAGCTCGAGATTTATGACCGATCTCAGGCGGTCCTCTACGCCGTCCGCAAGGCACTGATCGAGCTGTAACGCCGGCTATCGGCTGGCGGGACGTCCCCAAAGCCGGTCGGACAGGGGCCCGAGACGGTCGCGGGATTCGGTCATGGCTCGGCGAACCGCTGGCCACATCCGTGGCGGCGGTGGGGGGAAAGTCTCGTCGGACAAAGCCTCCGCAGACACCATTTCAATCTCTGCCCGCGAGGCGAATGGACCGGGAATCATCAGCGACCGCCCCGACAGCCCGAGGGTGGACAGCGAGCCGCACGAGACGCGTACCTCGACCGGCGGTTCGGACGGTGCGGCTTCGACGACGATCCGCCGCACATCAGCGTCGACACGAACCGAGACCCGCCGCGCGTAGGGCCTGACGACCAGCGTCTCGCCCGTTCGGCGGGAGACCACGTTGGATCGGCACAAGTCGGCAAGCGACATCCAATCGTGCGGCCGGACGCGGTTGACGAGGTCAGCGGCGGCATCGAGCACTTCCGGCCCGCCGGCGAGGTCCCAGTGGTGGAAGTACAGAAGAATCGGAAGGTTCAGGTATGAGCGGAAGACCAGGTCCTCCTCGTCGCCCAACAGTCGATAGCGAGGGAGGACGGGCAGGCCCGCGAGCGTCTGAGCGGGCTCCCATCCGGTGAGGACGGCTTCGGGGTTGTCGGCATCGTGGCTGACTCGCCAGCTCGGCTCCTTGCACAGGGCGTCGAACCCGAGACGAAAAAGAGCGGTCTGCATGAGCCGGCCGCACTCTTCATGTGGCGCGCACATGACCCGCGGGACACGCAGGCCTGACTGCCGCTCGAGGCGCTCGCTGCGGCGGATGGCTTGCGCGGCGATGGCCAGCGCCTCCGCCTCACTGCGAACGCCGGACAACTCGTGCCGCTCGTGGTTGTTGCCGTGAACCGCCAGCGAGATCTGTCCTGTGTGGGCGGCGAAGAGGGCGCGCGCCGCCGGGTGCACAAAGCCATAGTCGATGGGAGTGCTGGCAATGGCCACGTGGTAGCCGCCACGCGCGGCATGCGCCACCAGGCGGCGAAAGTCGACGTGGCCGTAGGTCAGGGAGTGGAGGTTGGGGTCGTCGATGATGAAGCAAGCGCGGGGTGGCGGATCGGACCAGGACCACTCGGTGTTGATCTCGCGCAGAAGGTGCACGAGTGGAAGCAGACCGATGAATGATCCGGATCGGAAACGCGCGCGCAGCGGCTCGTCCACTTCCAGCTCGGCGGGGGCGAACGCGGCGAGGTAGCGACGCGGCGGCCCGGCGTCCTGCGAAGTAACCCATACCGGGCCGTTCGCAGTGGCCGCAAGCACACGCGCGGGGAAAGATGGACGCAAGACCGGTGCGGCGTCGGCTTCGCCATCCGTCAGGACCCGACCCCTCAGGCGTCCATCGAGCAACGTGTCACTCGAGAGCCGGACTTTACCGTTCTGCGGACGTTCGACGTCACCGCGTTCGAACCAGAGAGAGGGACATGGTGGGCGTTGGGTTGGCGCCGGTGCGTCCACGAAAACGGCGGCATCGAGGCCTCCGAAGTCGCCTTGATCACGGCCCTCGAACCGAATGGGAAAGGCGAGCTCGAGGGCATCGAACAGGCGGCGCCGGAGGGCGCGCGCCCGTGGAGGGAAGACTCCCACCACTCGCGCCGTCATCTTGGCAACGCGATGGCGTCCTCCGGCGTGGAGACGGCCGGGCGCGACCCATCGTCCGCCCACTCCGCGATGAGATCGTTGCGGATCGCTCCCCTGCCTGACAGGTCATATCCCCAGGTAGTCGTTCCGGCCGTGTCGGCGATCAGTTCAAAGCCGAGATCCGCGTACAGGTCTCGCACCAGCTCGTTGCGGGTCGTAGGGATATAGGTTCCGCGCACGCGGCGACTGCCGCGGGCGGCGGCTTCTCGGCAGAGGTGCTCGATCATCTTGGCCTCGACGGTGCGGCCGAGCACACGGCAGCTCATCACCCAGACGTCGATCTCAATCGCCTCGCCGTTCTGCCGTCCGAGCAGGACGCTGACCAGGCCGTGGTCGCCGAAGCGGTCCCGCAGCCTGAGGCACAGATGCAGGGTGTTCGGATCCCGCACGAGCGCATTCAGTTCAGCGAGTCCGGGGCGCCGCCCGGTCAGGTTGAACTGGTTCGTCTTTGCTATCAGCTGCGCGACGCGTGCCATGTTCTGCTGGTCGAAGGGCGTCACACGAGCCGACATCTCAAGGCTGCGGTGGAACTCGGCAAGACTGCCGGTGGCCCCCGCCAGCCGGCTCGCTTCGCGCCGGGCCACATACTGCTCGGTGCGCCGAGTGTCCTCGTCCGTCAGAGTCACCGTCTCGAGGCCGAGGTAGCCCGTCAGCGTCCGGACGTACTCCGTCGGATCCGCTGGCAGCTCCACCACGTCGACCTCGGGCAGCTGAGCGCGCACGAGCGCGCGCTCCACGGGGCTGTCGTCGACAAGGACCAGGCCGTCGAGTCCCAGCCCCAGCTCGCCGGCGATGTCGCGCAGATCGCTCGCCTTGTCCTTCCAGCCGGCGACGAAGGCGGCGAAGTCGGCCAGCCGTAGGCGCATGTCGGGGTGCTTTTCAAAGGGCAGCCGGGCATCGGAGTCGTCATTCCTGGAGGCGACCGCCAGGAGGATTCCCTTCTTCTTCAGACCGAGGAGGAACGACTGGAAGTCGGCGAAGGCCTCTCCGGCCGGGCCGCCGCCCAGGGTGATCCCGCTCAGCCCATCCTCGCCGATGATTCCGCCCCACAGGGTGCCGTCGAGGTCGAGGACCAGGCATTTCCTGCTCAAGCCAAGCGTCGCCGCAAGCACCGCGGCGGTGTGACAGGCGAGCAGCGGCAGGGCGTCCGGGGCGACCGCCTGCTTGGTCAGGTACCAGTAGCGGTCGTCGAACCAGGCGCGCTTCCCGCACCACGAAGCCAGCCTCTCGCAATCGACGAACGCGACCTCGGCGGGGGCCTCTCGCATCATGCGAGAGTTGAGCATCTGGATCATCGCGTAACGCGACCCGAGCCTGCCCGCCATGTGTCCGAGCGGCAGGGCCGGGTGGGTCACAAACGTGTGCTGGATCACGCGCGCCGACGAACGCTCGCTTGCCAGCGCCCAGAGCTCCCGCCAGCGTTCGAGCTCGGCGCCGACCGCGCCGTCTGGATCGTCGCTCAGCTCCGGCAAGCGGAGCGTCCCCTCGTGAACGGCAAGGATGACCACCTCGGGGTGGAAGGCGTGCAACTCGCTCTCGGGGTCGATCAGGTCCTGGCTGTACTGCCCGTACCTGCTCTCATAGATTTCGACGTCGACCCCTTCTCGGAACGCCGCCAGACCGAGGAGCGGCACCAGCTGGGACGTCGTATAGCTGCCCAGCACCGCCACTCGCGCCTTGCGCCTGGCCCTGGGAGCGGCTTCGCGTCTCATGTCCCTGAAGGTGAGCGCCGCCGCCTGCCACTGGAGGAAGGTCTCTGCCTCAAGTGCCGCCTGCCGCAGCCAGCCGTACGCCGAGTCTGGCTGTCCGAGCTGCCGGCAGGCGGCGGCGATCTCCAGGGACCGTTCGAACCCCACCGCGCCGCTGGCCGGGATTGCCTTCAGCTGGCGATCGAGAGCACGCTGCAGATCTTCTCGGGTAGGGTCGAGCTTGGGCGCGAGGATCCCTGCTCCGTCCATGCCATTCGAGTGTGTGCCGGGCGTGCACGTCGCCGCAAGGTGAAAAACGATCCTGCGCTACCGCGTTGTCCCTTGGGACATCGGGAATCCCGATGGGCGTCTTGTCCTGGGACTATGGCGAAGAAGCTCATCCCGGCCCTTCCGGCCTCGTTCATATACTCGAGTCGATGAGAGCCCTCCCCTTCGTAGGTGGAGGCGATCTCGGGGCACTGCACCCGACGCTGGTCGAGATAGTGCAGAAACTGTTCCGGGTGCCGGATGTTCGGCTTGCGGCCGCCACCCCATACACCGACATCCCCGGATGGGATTCGCTCTCTCAGATCAACGTCATCTTCGAAGTGGAGAAGAGCTTCGCCGTTCGCTTCGATGACGATGAGCTCGAGGAGCTGCGGGCGTCGGCCACTTTCGGCGAGCTGCAGGCATTGCTGCGGATGAAGCTGTCCCAGGGCGAGGCGCGCTCCGCTTAGGCGCACATGAAGACTCTCCGCGCTGTCAAGATCCGCCTTCTCCAGGTGGCTGCTCTGTTCCTTCCTGGAGGAAGCAACCTCAGGTTGCGCCTGCACCGCTGGAGAGGGGTGGACATCGGCCAGGGGGTCTTCATCAGCACCGATGTGATCATCGAGACCATGCATCCGGAGCTGGTCTCGATAGGGAACGACGTTTTCCTCGGTGCGCGCAGCATGATCATCGCCCACTTCAATGACGTGACCCCGACGCTTTTGGCCCGCGGTACCGTCTCCGTCAGGGTCGAAGATCAGGCCTGGGTCGGCCCGGGCGCGATCATCCTGCCCGGCGTCACGATCGGTCGTGGGGCGGTGGTGACCGCCGGCAGCGTGGTGTCCGGCAACGTACAGGAGATGACCCTTGTGCAGGGCAATCCGGCCCGACCGGTGGCGCGCTGTGGAGTGCCCCTCGGTCCGAACGCGTCGGCGGTCGAGTTCTACCGCAACCTGAAGCCGATCCGGGCGTGAAGCTTCTTGTCCTGGCCGCTCCTGACAAGCGCTCGAAGCAGATCGAGGACTTTGCTCCGCTGGAGCCGGGAGAGGTGCACGTCTGGTTGGCCTCGCTGAAACGGCAAGCCGGTCACAGCCAGCTTTGCGTCCTGCTCGCGCGCTATCTCGGCGTCACGCCGCGCCGCATCCGTCTCGGACGTGAGTCCAACGGCAAGCCGATCCTGATATCTCCAGCGGGTGAGCCACCGCTTTGCTTCAGCGTGTCGCACTCAAGAGACCGCGTCCTCTACGCTCTGACTCGAGGAGGCGAGGTCGGGGTCGACGTGGAGCTGTTCCGGCCGGGCCTGGACTGGAGGGGCCTGGCGGACCGGTTCTTCGCACCCGAAGAAGCACTCCGACTTCGACGTGCCGGCCCCTCCGGCGGCAGGGCAGGCTTCTACCGGATGTGGACGCAGAAGGAGGCGATGGCGAAAGCAGATGGCGCCAACCTGCTCGACTGGCTGGGCGCTGACCTGTCCGAGCGGACGACACCGGAATGGCGCGTGTGGTCGTGGCGGCTGCCGGCGGGCGTGGCCTCGGTCGCATGCAGGAGCGCTGAAACAGCGTGCTGACCTTTCATCATCTTGGCGTCGCCTCGCCCGACC
>VBIU01000239.1 GCA_005880945.1 Chloroflexota bacterium
GGGGATGCCGAGCACGGGCAATTCCATCACGTGTCGCAGTGGTACGCCGTGATAGAGCACGTCCGGAGATGCGTCGAACGATATCGCGTCGGTCATGGAGCCACGATCTTACCGGCGGCACCTGGCTGCCGCTAGCTTCGTGAGCATGCAGCCTGAGAACGACATCCCCAGGCGGCTCGCGCGCTACGCCGTGACCCGTGACGCGCGGGACCTCTGGCCCGAGGTGAGCGCGTCCGCCTTCCAGGCGGCGCAACGAGAGATGGTGCGCGTCACGGCCGCGGTGTTGGCGGGCGCTCCCAGTCCCGTGCGCCTGGAACTGCCGCGTGACGCGGATACGCGGGCGCTCGGCGTCGCGGCCTCGGCCGCCGGGATGGGGCCGCTGCTGGGGTTCTGGTGCGCGACCGGGCGCGTCGACGCCCAGCAGTCCGTGCTCGACCTGCTCGCCCGCCATCTGGACCACGGGCGGCGGCGCGCCGCCCGCCTGCGCCAAGAACTCGAACGGATTGTCGTCCCCTTACCGATACCTCTTACCGCTACTTCCCGGAGCCCGGGACCCGCCCCTCGTCAGACCTCGACCTGCTCGTCGCGCCGCACGACATCGCGGCGGCCCGTACCGTTCTGCGGAACTTGGGGTTCGCCGAAGAGGGGCCTGGACATGGCGACCGATATCGGAGCACGTGGACTCCTCCGGGGGTCGACGGCATCCGCTCGCTGGAGCTGGCGCACGCCGACAACCCGTGGTCCGTGGATCTCCACGTGTCGCTCGACCGCGAAATGTTCCCGGACCGGCCGATGACGTTCGGCACGCCCCCCCCCACGCCCGGGCCTCGGGACGGGGAGGTCTGGCAAGAGTTCTCGCGGCCCGTGTGGGTTCTGCGAGAACCGCTCCTGCTCGCCTATCTGGCGGCGCATACATCCAGCCACTTCTATGCGATTACGCTGGTCCGGTTGGTCGAGCTCGTGCTCGTCGCGCGACGTGATTTCGGGGAAGACGACTGGCGGGCCTTCGCGGACCTCGTGCGCCGTACGGCGACGGGCCGATTCGTGTTCCCAGCTCTTTACCTTGCCGAGCAGCTCGCACCGGGTGCGATGGATGCGCTCACGCTGCAAGAGGTAGAGGCCGCGGCCCCGCGGTGGCTCCGCAAGCGGGTGCGCGCCACGACGCCGGCGTCGGCGCAGCGGCTGCATCCCTACCCGTTCCGCGAGCGGTTCCTTTGGGCGACGACGCTCACGGAACTGCTGCTCGAGCTGGCGTGGCCGCATGAGCAGGATGGGGGGCGTGTCGGGAACAGGCGGGTATCTGCTCGACAAATCCTCGGAGTCTATTGGCAGCGAATCCGCAAGCGCGTCCTACGGTTTGTCGGAACCAGAGTCCCGTGATCGTCAGCGGCGCCGCCCCAAGCGCGCGCCCCCGATCAACCCGAGTCCTCCGACGAGTCCGATCGCGGCGGCGACGCGGAACAACGAATCGAACCCACCTGAGGCGAGCAAGTAGCCGCCGAAGCTCGCGCCGATCATGCCGCTGAGGTCCGCCGCCACCTGCCGCCAGCTCGACACGAGCCCTTGCCGCTCGCGCGAGGTCTGCCCGAGCAGCCATTGGTCAATCAGCGGGTTCGTCACCGGTGCGATCAACCCCTGGGAAAAGTAGAGAGTCACGGCCAGCTGCACGCCCCCAGCCACTGACAACCCCAGCATGGCCGGCGCGAACAAGAGCAGCGCCGCGTTGAGGACTCGGCTCACGCCGAGGCGACGGGCCGCCTCCCCGCTCGCCAACACGGCGAGCGCCCAGGCCCCGTTGACCGCGGCGAACACGACTCCGATGCGCGCGATGGGAAGCCCCTGCTCGTGTGAGAAGAAGATGTTAAAGAACGGTGCGGCAAGCGCCGGCCCCAGCATCCAAACGGCGACCAGGCTGACGAGCAGGAGGATCCGGCGCATCGCTTCTGGGGACGCGCCGTTGGCAAGGGCGGGGGCGTGTGGCGTGGCGGGGGCCGACGCCACGGCTGTGCGCTCGAGCGGCCCGCGCAGTGCTCCCCCCCGGAACAGCACCAGGCTCGCGGCACTGCCGACGGTGCCGAGGATGAGGGCCCCCCGCATCGCGAGCAGGTGTGTGAGGCCCCAGCGATGTTCGAGCCATCCGGGCGTGAGGCCCGCGATCGCCGTCCCCAGTCCACCCCAGCCGACGAGCAGCCCGACGTTCCAGGCGAAAGCGCGCGCGCGGGTGCTCGGTTCCGTGAGCCCCATCAGAATCGGCGGTGTGGCTACGCGCCAGATGCCGCTGCCGGCGCCGGCGATCGCCGCCGCCGCGTACACCGCGAGTGGCGTGGTGGCCACAGCGCCGAGGGCCAGCCCGACGGCGAGGACCGCGGCGGCAATCGTCACCGCTGTTCTCGGTCCGGTGCGATCCGTCAATACGCCTGCGGGGAGCAGCATGACGAGGCCGCCGGCTGTCAGCGCCGCCGCGGCATGGCCCATCACCTCGGTGGGGAGGTGCAGGCCCTCGAGGTAGAAGTTGTAGAGAAAGGCGTGGAAGATGAGGCCGGTGCCGAACAGGAGGTTGCCGGCAATGACCGCCGCGACCGCGCTCCCTTTCCCGAGTCCTTGACGCTCAGTCTGAAACATTGACGCCGTCCCTGCGCGGGAGACAGTTTCCCCGCTTCCCCCAATCCTTGTGAGGGTCACAATGCCAATCGTTCGTCGGGTCGAAACCGCTCTCGCCGTGCTCGCGTTGATCGCGGGCCCGATTTCCGCCGGCGCGCAAGTCGCCCACCTGGCGGATACCACGCGGGGCG
>VBIU01000055.1 GCA_005880945.1 Chloroflexota bacterium
GGGCCGCCATCGCCCGAATAGCCGGCCCCAAGGAAACCGGTGATCATGACCGCCGTCTCAGTTGCGCTGTCATATGCCCAAATCGCATTTGTCGCCACATCCGACACGTAAACGATGTTGCCTCGCACTGCCACGCCGGCCGGCGCGAGGAAGCGGGCCGTTGAAGCTGTCGCCGCTGCCTTGGGCGCAGCGGCGGATGCGCCGGCCGGGGGAATGACGGCGGTCTGAGCTGCGTGCATCGGTACCAGTGGGTCTTCGCCAACGGTCAGCTCGAAGGCTGCTGTCACCACGATTGCGGCGATGGGCAGGAAGGCAATGCGCCAATCGATTGCCCGGCCCAGGAAGCGACGCGGCTGCACGACCATTTAGAGCACCACCCGCAAGTAGCCCGCGCTGCGCACCCGAGGCAAGCCCGTGAAGCTCGTCCACGCCTGGGCTTGAGCCTCCGCGAACTCTTCCTTGAGCGGTGCGGGGGAGTGGTTGTCGAATGCCTGAGGATCGCCGGCACGCACGACGAAAGCGCCTGCCTCGGATCCGCTCAACACCAGGGTCGATCCGCCGGGACCGATCACTGTGGCGAGGCCGCCGCTCAGCCCGTGGCCCAAGGTGGTCCATGGGGTCCAGGCGTGCCCCTGGCGAATGGTCGTCAGAAGAGCGCCGGAGGTGTTCAGCGCGAAGACCTGGACGCGTCGATCCACCCTGAGCACCGCCGCCACCGAGGTGTCGTTTCGCCAGCCGATCTGCGTCCAGGGCAGCCAGCGGTCGCCCTTGGATTGGATCGCGGCAAAAACGGATCCGTCCTCGGTCAGCACGAAGGCCTCCAGCAGGCCGGCGCCATCGCGCAACACTGTGGTGCGGCCGCCCAGCACCGCCTGGCCGGCGGGCTTGCCAAGCGAATGCCAGCCCCTCCACGGGCCTCCGGCATGAGCCTGGCGATTGACCCTGACGCTTCCATCTGCGCTGGTCGCAACGACCTGGATCGCGCCGCGCGAGTCGCGCGCCACCGCGGGGTCGCCGGCCAGCCCGCTCGCGAATGGATCCCGATCCCACCTCGACCAATGACTCCCTGGGCGTGTCTGGTGCGCCTCCCACAGCGTGGCGTCGGCAGCGCGAACGAACACGTGCATCCGGCCGTCTGGTCCTAGGACCGTCGCCGGGAGGCCGACGAGCGCGGAGCCCACGCTTGCCGGACGGCCCAGGGAGGTCCATCGCGTCCAGCGAGTCGTCGCATTCAAAGCTGTCAGCTGCGACGAAACCCAGACGGCGCCATCCGCGCCGACACCAAACGCCATCAGGTGGCCGCGTCCGTCCGCGGCCACGACCGGATCGGTCAGGAACCCTGCGTGCGGGCCACCGGCCGTTTTCGTCCATCCGCCCGTCAGGTCCGACGACCAGGCGCCGCCGTCCGTCTCGGACCGAACCAGGATCTGAGTGCGCCCGTTCAGACCTCGCGCTGCGTACGACTGAGACATCAGTGAGCGATCGAGGAAGGCCAGGAACGGCGACGGGTCGATGGACTGGTGGGTTCCTCCTCCGTGTGGTCGGGCATTGAAATCCAGGTTCGGTATGTCCGCCACGCCGAGGTCGCCGACGTAGCCGACCAGGGTCCCGATCTCCACTCGCTGGCCCTTGGCAACAGTGGCCTTCGAGAGATGGCCGAGGACGATGTCGTGTCCCTCGTCCAACCAGATCTTGACGGCATGCGGGCCGTAGTCATGGGCCTCGCTGCCGCCGATCTCGGTCACCACGCCGGACCAGCCCGCGTAGATCGGCGTGCCGTAGGGGAGGTCGATGTCCATCCCCTCGTGGACGTACGAGCAATTGAAGCGCGCGTCATGTGGCTCGAGCTCGACGGAGGTGCACCCGTAACCGAGGATCACCTCAGGGTCACCCGGCCACCAGGGAGAGGTCTGGGCGGAAGCCGAGACAGAGAGCGCTGTGGTGATCGAGGTGGCGATTGCTACACCAATCAACCCCTTGATCGCCCCAGCCCGCCGTGTCATTCGACTTGTTCCTCGGGGCTAGTAACGGCGGCCAGGCCGCACCGTTACTGTCTTGCGAATGATGAGTTGGCAAAAGTGAGAATCACCATCGGCAACCTGTTCTCGTGGCTGGTCACCGCCCTGTTCGGCGTCATCTTTGTCGCTCTCGTTTTCGAGAGCTGGGCGCTTCTCACCAACCACGAACCCATAACGGACTACGTCAGGCCCGCGGTCCACGCATATCCGGGGTGGGCGTTCGTCACCGCGATGGCGATCGGCATCCTTCTCGGGCATTTCCTGTGGGGGCCGGCCAGGGGCAGGACCTCGCCAGTGGATGCTCCGCAATGAACCTCAGCGCCGAAGCCACCTTTTCTCTGATCGCGACAGCATTCACCGGCATCGCTTTCCTGTTGATGCTCGAAGAGGCGATAGCCCTGCGGTTGGGCAAGGACCCGATGAGCAACAGCGTGCGGGCGGCCGTCCGGCGCTTTCCGCGCGCGACCTATGCGTTCGCGGTCGTCATCGGGATGCTGCTCGGCCACCTCGTGTGGCCGTAGAGCTCAGGCGCCGGCTTTCTTACCGTCCAGGAATTCCTGGTAGCGGCGATAGGCGTCCTGCTTTCGGCTGTCGACGATCTTCGTGTAACCCTGAAGCGTGTTGAGGTTCGCGTGCCCCAGCACCTCCTGGACCAGCCGCACGTCGCCGCCAGTCACCTCGAGCAGTGTCGTCGCCGCTGTGTGCCTGGCCACGTGGGGGGACTTGAACGACCACACGCCCAGCTCCTTCCGCAGCCGGCGGACGATGAATCGAGCCCCCGCCGAGGTCAACCTCCGCCCCCGGTCGTCAGCCACCGAGCGATCGAAGTTGACGAACAGCGCCATTGAAGCGTCCTCGCGAGCGCCGAGGTAATCCTCGAGCGCTGAGCGAGCGTCGGTGGTCAGGTAAACCGACCGCTGCTTCGAGCCCTTGCCGGTGACGACCAGCCGGTTGCCGCTGCGCGGGAAGTCGGTGCGGTCCAGGGCGAGGGCCTCTGAGATGCGGGCCCCGGTGCTGATCAGGAACTGAACCAGAGCCCTGTCGCGCTTTTCGGCGAGGGTGCCCGTCGGCAAAGCGGCAAGCATTCGAACCAGCTCATCAGGGTCGATCGGCTTGGGCAGCCTCTGCTCGAGCTTCGGCAGCGTGATCCCGTTGGAGAGGTCTTTCTCGATCAGTCCTTCTTTCGAGAGCCACCTCAGCCACGAGCGGATGGCAACCAGGGCACGGGCGCGCGACGCCGGGCTCTTCAGGCGCCCTGCGAGGTGGCGCTGATACGCGCGCAGATCGTCGTGGCGCAAGCCGTCGACCGACAGAGAGTGGCCGTTCGCCTGGAGAAACTGGATCAGCTTCTGGAGCTCGGACTGATACGCCCGGACCGTGTTCGGGCTGCGGTTCGCTTCAAGCTGAAGCCAGCCGAGGTATTCCGATGCGGCGGCCTGGAGGTCGAGAAGCATGTCGAGGCCGACTGCATGTTGCCATATCGATTCGAGGCCGTGTGCCCCGCGGCAACGATCTAAGGCCGGGGTTGCTTCGTTATCGATCCCGTAGAGTGAGACGAGACATGACCAGATCGTTGACAGTCGTGCTTGCGCTGTTGATGGTCGCCGCATGCGCCGCGTCGCCAGGGAGGATCAATGCGGCGACCGCCGCCAGCGTGTCGGTTCAGCAGGGCGATGTCCCCGCCGGCATGGTCCGCTGCGATCTGTCTGGGGACATCAGTGCCTATCTGGAAAACATCAAGACCAAAGACCCGTCCACGTACACGTCGACCAAGACGCAGTGGGAAGCGGCTCAAAAGAACGGCGCGACCGCAGCCCAGGTGGTCTTCTACACCGACAGCACGCAGAACTGCACGAACGTCGAATCAAAGGTCTCCAACATCAGCGCCGCGGCCTACAAGCTCGTCGTCAACTTCGTGATTCAGTTCAAGGATGAAGCAACGGCCGCGAGTGGCTACAACGGCGACAAGATCTTCGGGATCGACAAGACGACGCTGAAGGGGGACGGCGCTCCGGTGACGGAGGGGGACAAGACCGGGCTCGGCCCGAACTCCATAGTGCTCAGCCTGCCGATCGCCGACCAGTCCTTCTATATAGCGGTGTGGCAGAACAAGGCCTTCATGGTGATCCTGGGGATCATCAACCTGGACGCGGTGACGGGGCAGAAGGTGGCGGTCGCCGAGAACAAGCGAATCCACTGATTCGCACGGTGGTGCGCCTGGCAAGAATCGAACTTGCTGCCTCTTGCTCCGCAGGCAAGCGCTCTATCCGGTGAGCTACAGGCGCGAGCGGTTCAGTTTAGGCGAGCATCGATCGTTGTCGTCACCGTCTTGAAGTCCGCCACCTCGAGGTTGGTGAGGACCACCAGAGCGACGAAGACCGACCGCCGCCAGCACGCGATGCGCACAGTGGGGCGGTCGTAGGTCCAGGAGCTGACACCGAGACCAGTGGTGGTTCCCCGGACAAGACCGGGTGCGACCTGGTCGGGCGCCGGCGGGACGAAGCCGAGCACGCCTGACGCCCACGCCCGCTCCGCCTGTCCCTCGTCTTTGAAGATCGCGACGAAGCTGGCCACGGCCTTGAACGTGGTGGTGACGCCCAGCTCAGAGGTGCAGGCGGCCCCGCCATCCCCGTAAACGGAGATCGCCGCGTCATCGGCGCCCTTCGCCTGAAGCTGCTGCCAGCGCAGCGTCATGACCAGCCCCAGGGCCGAATCCGCTGCACGAAGCTTGGTCAGGTAGCCGGCGATAGGACCGGAGCCCGCGCACGCGCCGAGGCCCTTGGGGGTCTCGCTTTGCTGGAGGACGGCCGCGGTGACCGTCGTACGAGGTGATGGGATAGGAGAAGGCGTCGCTGCCGCGGGCGTGCTGCCCTGACATGCCACAAGAAAGGCGCCGAGCACTGCGACGGTCAGAGATCGGGTCACGGCGGGCGCAGTCTAGACTGGTGAGCCGGGCGCGCGCCTGTAGCTCACCGGACAGAGCGTTCGGCTCCGGACCGAAAGGCAGCAGGTTCGATTCCTGCCAGGCGCACCTGAACACGATTCGATAAACAGCTGGCCGGCCAACTGGCTCCTCGCTGAACCTCCGTCTTGTCAGCAGCCGCACGTGTGAGGAGTAGCATCGGTCGGCAGCGGGGAGCACAAGCTACCTGCATCACATAGAGCCGACGCCTATGCACAGTACAAATCGCCTCGTTGCCTGCTGGATCGCGGCAGTCTTTGGCATTACCGCACTTGGGATCGCCCCCCTGTTCGTCTACCGAGTCGACCTGAGTCGGCTGACCTTCTCGAGTTCGATCCCCATCGCCGTGGGTTTGGGAATTGAGCTCACCGCGTATGCGCCCGCGCTGGCTGCAATCCTCGTGGTTGCATTGTTTCGCGAAGAGCGCGGCATCCGCCGCCTTCTTCGTCCGGTGTTGCGCTGGCGAGTCGGCGCGATCTGGTTCGTGGTCGCCGCGCTCGGGTCGACGTTGATCTTCATTGCCGCGGACGCCACCCGAGCCATGTTGCACGCCCCGCTGCCCAGCCCCTGGTTCACATTTCCAGGCTTTGCGTCGATGGGCTTCCTTGTCGGAGCTCTCTTGGCTGGAGCGTTTGGCGAAGAGGTGGGATGGCGTGGCCTCGGCCAGGCCAGGCTCCAGGGTCGCTTTGGCGCTCTATCTGCCGCCGTGGTTGTGGGCGTCGTGTGGACCCTGTGGCATCTGTGGCCGGTGATCGCACCGGGCGGGCTGGACGGCACGACATGGGCCGACGCATGGTTGACGTTGGTACGGTTGACGTCGTTATCAGTGCTGTTCGCTTGGCTCTATAACAGCACGGGGGGCAGCCTGCTCATCGTCATGGTTGCCCATGCGGGCTACGACATGGGTGTGAACCTCGTACCAGGCGCCAATGGGAACCACGCTGACCCGGTCCTCGTGGTCATGCTTGCTGCGGTCGCAATTACGGTCGCTGTAGTGGTCGGTCCGAGCCTCGGCCACGCCCCAACTGCCGACGGACCTTCTCGCTGATTCTGATGAGCACTCCGCCCGAGCCGGTTTCGAGCCCACAGACTCGCGAGTCGCTCGATGAGATTGTGGATGCGCACCGCTACGTCGACCTGGGTCATAAGAAGGGCAACGTGATCGTCACCACCTCGCAACGTTGATTGCGGCCCCCGATCGCGCGCGAAAGTCGTCGTAACTTGAGAATACGATGAGCCGCGCTGTCGAGGAGACCAACCGCCGCATGCTCCGGACCCGCGACGCCATCGACCGCGCCTACGCGGGGCCGCTCGACGTACCCAACCTCGCGAAGCTTGCGCACGTTTCCGAGGCGCATTTCATCAGGACCTTCCGGGCGACCTTTGGTGAAACGCCGCACCGCTACCTGCAACGCCGGAGGGTCGAGCGCGCCATGTTCCTGCTGCGGGAGACCGACCGCACCGTGACCGACATCTGCCTGGACGTCGGGTTCGGGAGCCTTGGAACTTTCAGCCGCACGTTTCGCGACATCGTCGGCGAGACGCCCTCTGACTACCGGGCACGGGGCTACGTCTTTGCGGTGCCAAACTGCTTCTCGATGAGCTGGACAAGACCGAGCAGTTTTGGAGAAGCCAGGCAACAGGACGGCGCTTAGCATCGGTCTCATCGCAGACCACAACACCAAGGAGGTCACCGATGTTCGACGGCATCAACCTTTCGCACATCTTCGTTCTCGACCAGGACAAGGCCCTGGACTTTTACGTCGGCAAGCTAGGCCTCGAGGTCAGCGAAGACCTGGACCTCGGATTCATGCGCTGGCTGACGGTCAGGGTGCCGGGTGACACGACTCGCGCCGTCTTGCTCGAGACGCCGGGTCCGCCCTCAATGGATGAGGCGACGGCGGCCAAGATGCGCGAGCTGATCACCAAGGGGGCCACGGGCTTCACGCTCGGCCTCACCACCCCTGACTGCCGCAAGACGTACGAGGAGCTCAAGGCGCGCGGCGTGGAGTTCACCTCGGAACCGACCGAGCACTTCTACGGGATCGACTGCGGGTTCCGCGACCCATTCGGCAACCAGCTCCGCTTCGTGCAGCTGGCGACCGAGCCGAACGGGCTGCCCAGGACGCTCGAGGCGCCGGCGACAGCACGGAAAGGATCGCGGTAGAACCAGCTCCTTCGAGGATGGCCCCGTCGAGGCTCAGGCCGAGCGGGGCTTTTCTCCCAGGTAGAGCGTCTGCTTGCCGAGCAAAAGCCAGGCGGGAGGAAAGCCGAGGTAAGCGCGTACGAGGAGCGGGTGCTGCGGAAACCGGCTCTTGGTCGTATAGGGCAGAAAGCGCGTGATCACCTTCTTGTGCGTGAAGCCCGCCATCGCGGCGGCCTCGGCGAGGCTCTTCTCGGTGAGGGCGGTTTGATGATCGATGAAGTCCCAGTAGGAGCCCCCGATGAGCCGGATGTTCGGCTGCAGGATGAGCACGCGGCCTCCGGGCTTGAGGATCGAGAACGCGACCTTCAGCTGCTGTAGCACTGCTTCCGTCGACGACAGATGCTCCAGGTAGTTGCTGAAGAAAGCGAGGTCGAAGTGATCATTGGGCAACACGTCCGCAAGGTCGAGCCCGCTCGCGCGCACGAAGTGCACATCCTTGGGCAGGGAGCTCGCGACGTCGCGTATGTCGGTCGCCCAGCGATCCGCGGCGCGAATGTTGCGAATGAAATAGCCGATGTCGCATGCGATGTCGACCACCCGAGCGCCTGGCTCGACAAAGCGTTGCAAGTACCGGCCCACCTCGCGCCAGATGGCCTCTTTGGCGACCTCGTCCTCGCGACTGAACCGCTGCTCGTAGACCTCTTTGAGAACGATCGGCGGCAGCTTGCCGGCGGGTCCCACCCGATCGGCGTCCGATTCCTGCTTCAATCGCTTGAACGGCGCGGCCACTGGAAGGTCAACGATAGCGCTCGGTCAAGCGGTCGCCTCAGCGGTAGATGAGATTCGCGCCAAACCGCGAGAAGCCGAGCCTCTCGTAGACCCGCGTCGCCTCTTCGTTGGCGGCATCGAGAAAAGCAAAATCGCCTCCGTTGGCGAAATGCCGCCGGACGAGCTCGGAGGTGATTGCGGCCGCCACGCCGCGGCGCCGGCGGTCCTTTCGCGTGACCACGCCCACGATCTCGGCGGCTCCCTTGACCGCGTGAGAGACGCCGGTACCCGCCGGCTCCCACTCGAGCCAGGCGAGCAGGAACACGCTGTTGGGTCTGGCCATGTCGGCGCGCAGACGTTCGACCGGCTGCGGCACTCGATCGAGCTCACCGCCATCGGTCCACCGGATGGCTTGAAATGCCTCCAGCTCGGCCGGCGTCGCGCCGGCCGACAGCTGGGTCAGGTGCACCTCATCGGGCGTGGCGAAGGGCTTGAACGAATCCGGCCGGCACGACATCAGGGGATTTCGTTCGCGCAGCTTCAGGCCGGCGGCCTCCAGCCAGTGGCCGACTTTTGGAAAGACCGTCTCGTTGTACTCGATCTCGAGGGCGACCTTGTGCTTCTTGAAGGCCGTCCGCAGCTTGGTCAGGGATTTCGTTGTCTCGGCTTCGGTCGGCGCGCCGTCGATCAGCGTCGCCCAACCTGTCGTCGCGCCGTCGCCTGCTGAGAGGAGCGCCCTGAACGGTCCAGCCGAAAGCATCTCCACGCCGTCGTCATGGCCGGCGAGCGTGTCGCGCTGCCAGGTCTGGAAGCGGTCGGTGTCATTCATCAAAGGATCGCGCGGTCATGACAAATCGCCCACACACGGGCCCATTGTGTGCCACCATGCCGCAGACCACCGAGGTGGGATGTTGCCGCCGGCCGCCGCCCGGGTCATCCTGAGATGTGATGGCAAGGGGTGAGCCGGAAACCAGGACCGTCGAGAACGCCTTCGCGGCCGACCTCTTCTCGGGCCTGCCGAGGCGATACGACGCCCTGGCGGAGGTCCTGTCTTTCGGCCAGAACGGGCGTTGGCGCGCGGCGCTCGTCGCGCGAATTGCCACCGCCGAACCCACACGGATCCTGGATGTCGCCACCGGCACCGCCGGCGTCGCCATCGCGCTCGCGCGGCGCACGGGTGCGCAGGTGACGGGCGTCGACATCAGCGAGTCGATGCTCGTGCGGGGGCGCGAGCGTGTTCGAGAGGCAGGCCTCGAAAGCCGCATCAGCCTTCAGGCGGGCCGTGCCGAGGAGCTTCCGTTCCCCGACGGATCGTTCGACGCTGTCAGCTTCACGTACCTGCTGCGCTACGTCCGTGACCCTGCCGCGACGGTCGCTGAGCTGGCGCGCGTCATGCGCCCGGGCGGCGTGATGGCTAGCCTCGACTTCTTCGTGCCACCGAACCCGGCATCGCACGGCGCGTGGTGGTTGTACACACGGTGCGTGCTTCCTGTCGCGGGCGCAGCGCTCGGGGGATCGGAATGGTGGAGGGTAGGGCGCTTCCTGGGCCCGAACATCTCGAGCTTCTACCGCGCATGGCCGGCGTCCCGGATCGTCGATGCCTGGAAGGCGGCAGGGATGACCGGCGTCCGTCACAAGCCGATGAGCCTGGGCGGGGGCCTCGTGATGTGGGCTGTGAAGCGAGATGCCTGAAACACTTGCGCCGGCTTACTACGCCGCGCGCTCTGGCGGCTGGCGCCGCGACGTATGGGCGGTCCTCCATCCGCCGTACACCGCGTGGCACCTCTCTTACGTTCTCATCGGCGCCTCCATGGCCCCGACCGTGGATGCGGTCAGGCTCACCGCGACGTTGCTCGCCTTCTTTTTGGCGGTCGGGATCTCCGCCCACGCGCTCGACGAGCTCAAAGGTCGCCCGCTCGGCACAGAGCTGCCGGGAGCGGTCCTGTCAGTCGCCGCCGCTGTCGGGCTGCTCGGCGCCGTCGGGCTCGGCTTCGCCGGAGTCACAAGAGTCGGTTTCGGATTGCTTCCATTCATCGCGGCCGGCATCCTGTTCGTGTTCGCCTACAACCTGGAGCTGCTCGGCGGCAAGCTGCATGGAGACTTCTGGTTCGCGCTGTCCTGGGGCGCCTTTCCTCTGCTGACCGCCTTCTTCGCGCAGACCGGGCGCATCTCGATCGGCGCCCTCGCCGCGTCCGCCGGCGCGTTCGCGCTGTCGTACGGCCAGCGGAGCCTCAGCACCCCAGCGCGCCTGCTGCGCCGGCGCAGCAGATCGGTCACGGGCATTGTCGAGCTGAGGGATGGGACGCAGGTGCGGCTGGACGAGGCCGCGCTGCTCCGCCCGTTGGAGCAGGCGCTGCGCGCCTTCTCGTGGGGCGTGGTGGCGCTCGCGGTGGGCCTGGCCGCAACCAGGTTTTTGTGACGCGGTATGCTGCAACGTGTCATGACAGCGCAGCCGGAGCTTCCCTCCAAGCCGCTCTTGCGAGGCTGGTCGCACGGCCTGGCGGCCCTGGTCGCAATCGCCGGGCTGGTGGCGCTCATCCTCATCACGCGGCACGACCCGGCAAAGCTGATGTCGATGGTCGTGTACGGGACAGGCCTGGTGCTTCTCTTCGGAGTCAGCGCGACCTACCACATCTTCAACTGGTCGCCGAAGGTCAAGGACTGGCTGCGTCGCGCTGACCACGCGACGATCTTCGTATTCATCGCCGCTACCTACACCCCGCTCGTGTTCAACGTCCTGGAGGGCTGGTGGCGCATCGCGGTGCTGATCGCGATCTGGACCTGCGCCGCCGCGGGCGTGGCGGGAGCGGCCCCATTCCTGCGTATCCCCCGGGGGCTGCTTGCGGCGCTCTACCTGGCCATGGGCTGGCTGGCCGTCATCGCGCTGGTTCCGCTCACTGCGGCGCTGGGCTGGGTGGCCGCGGTGCTGATGGGGTTGGGCGGGCTGCAGTACTCGCTCGGAGCGGCGGCCTATGCATTCAAGCGGCCGCGTCTGTGGCCGCGCGTGTTCGGCTATCACGAGCTGTTTCACCTCGCCGTGATCACCGCGAGCGCGACCTTCTACGTGATCGTCGTGCACTACGCGGTGCCATTTCACCGCGCTTGAAGTCGCCTAGACCGGCGGCACCCCGTGCTTTCGGTTTGGCCGGGATGACTCTCGTGTCGCATACGCCTTGAATCGCGCGATCAACACGTCGCGCAAGCGCTCTGGCTCGACCACGTCGTCGACGATGAGGTTGGCGGCGAGCTTGTAGAGGTCGATGTCCTCTCGGTACTCGTCCTCCAGCTGCTTGCGACGCGCGGCCTTCTCACCCTCCGGCAGCTCGGCAAGCTTGTTGAAGAAGACAGCGTTGACTGCCGGCTCAGGACCCATCACGGCGATCTGCGCGGACGGCAGCGCGATGACGCAATCCGAATCGAATGCCGGCCCGGCCATCGCATACAAGCCTGCGCCGTACGCCTTGCGCACGATGACCGAGATCTTCGGCACCGTCGCCTCGGACACGGCGCTGATCATCTTCGCCCCGTGGCGGATGATGCCGCGACGCTCGACATCGGTCCCGATCATGAAGCCGGGTACGTCGGCGAGGAAGAGAAGAGGTATCTCGAACGCGTCACAGAGCCAGATGAAACGCGCCGCCTTGTCGGCGGAATCGTTGAACAGCACGCCGCCCTTCTGCATCGGCTGGTTCGCGACGATGCCCACCGCCTGGCCGTCGAAACGCGCGAACCCGGTCAGCAGCTCCTTGGCGAAGAGCTTCTTGATCTCCAGCCAGCTGCCCTCGTCGATCAGCGCATCGATGACCTTGCGCATGTCGTAGCCGCGGTTCGGCTCCGCGGGGATGAGATCGGTGAACGGTTTCGAACCTGCGCGCGGAGGCTTCGGCGTGCACTGGCCCGGCTTTTCTCCCGAACGCTGGGGCATGAACTGGAAGTAAGCGCGCGCGAACCCGATCGCCTCCTTGTCATCACCGACGAGCGCATCGCCGCAGCCGCTTTCGGTGCAGTGCATGCGCGCGCCGCCCAGCTCCTCGAGGCTGACCTTCTCGCCGACCACGACCTCGACCATGCGAGGCGATCCCAGGTACATCGACGCGTTGCCCTCGACCATGATCACGACATCGCAGAAGGCCGGGATGTAGGCGCCACCGGCCGCCGATGGGCCGAACAAAAGGCAGATCTGTGGCACCTGGCCCGAGAGCTCTACCTCGTTGAAGAAGATCCGGCCGGCGTGACGCCTCCCCGGAAACATGTCGATCTGGTCGGTGATTCGGGCCCCGGCGGAGTCGACCAGGTAGAAGAGCGGCACGCGGATTCGGGCGGCTGTCTCCTGGATCCGGATGATCTTCTCGACGGTCCGGGCGCCCCAGCTGCCCGCTTTCACCGTCGGGTCGTTGGCCATGACCGCAACCTGCCGGCCTTCGATCATGCCCAGCCCCGTGATCACCCCGTCGGCGGGCAGCTCTTCGGCGAGCCCTGGGTCGAGAAGAATGTCCAGACGCTCTCGCGCGGTGAGCTTGTTCTGCTCGCGAAGCTTCGGCAGGTAGCGCGTGCCACCTTTCAGCGCTCGATCGCGGAGCTCGCGATGGCGCTCCTTGCCCATCGGGCTATCTTCCTTTGAAGTCCGGCTCGCGCTTCTCAAAAAAGGCCTTGATGCCCTCTTTCGAGTCCTCGGTCAGGGTGACCAGCGTGAACTGGCTGTGGAGGTAGGCGAGGGCGGCGCGGAATTCCATGTCCTGCTGACGGTAGAACGACTCGCGGCCCAGCCGCATGGCGAGAGGGGACTTCTTCGCGAGCTTGTCGACAATCTCCTTGACCGCAGAGTCGAGCTGGTCGTGCGGCACGACGCGGTTGATCAGTCCCAGACCCTGCAGCTGGGTCGCCGTCCAGCGGTCGCCGAGCATCTCCATCTCGAGGAGGACCTTGCGGGGCAGGTTTCGGGAGAGGATCGCCTGGATCATCATCGGCCAGATCCCGACGTTGATCTCCGGCGTGCCGAACGTGGCGGTATCGGTGGAGACGAGCAGGTCGCAGGCGCACGCCAGCCCGAGGCCCCCCGCCAAGGCGTGGCCGTTGATCCGACCGACGATCGGCTTCCCGAGACTGTCCATCAGCGCGAAGAGGTCGACGAAAAGGTCCCGGCTGCGGTGGCGCTCGAGGTCGGTCATCCCGCCATCGAAGCTGGACAGGTCCGCCCCGGCGCAAAATGCCCGGTCCCCGGCGCCGGTCAATACGACCACGCGGACGTCGGGCTCACCCTGGCACCAGCGAAGCGCGGCGGCGAGGTCGCGCAGCATGATCGAAGAGAGCGGGTTGCGCTGCTCTGGGCGGTTCAGGGTGACGGTGGCCGCATGGCCCTCGACCGAAACCAGCACCTGCTCGAGCGTCGGAGTCTCAGTCAACCGCGTAATCGTAGGCCGACGGCGAGGTCGATCTGCGGCCCTCAATCCCATGGGTTTCCGCATTGTTGCCAGGCCACGATCCACTGCTTACCTTTATCTATGTCGCAGGCATTCCTTAACAAAAACACTTTGCCGGATCGGGCAAAGGGTGCCCAGAATGTAGCGAACCTGCAACCGTGTATGTAACCCAAAGTTAGGCCAGCAATCGCTTAAACGCTATAATCCGCCCGATCAAGAAGCAAATGAAGGTAAGGCAGCGCGATACTGCCGCGCAATCTGCTGCGGCGCCCGATGATGCGGGCATCGACCTCGACAAACCGATCTTCACGCTCAGCGTGGCGTCGGAGATCCTGGAGACGCATCCTCGGACCCTGATGATGTACGAGCACCTGGACATGATTCGGCCCAAGCGGACGGTGACGAATCGCCGGCGCTACTCGCGGCGGGACGTGATGAAGCTGCAGGCGATCCAGACCCTGACCCGCAAGCATGGCGTCAATCTCGCGGGCGTCCGATACATCCTGGCGCTGCTCAAGCGCCTGCAGAACGCTGGAGTCGAACCACCGGAGGGACTGAGGAACCTGGATGTGACCCTACTCGACGTCTAAGTAACGGCCCGGCGATCGGGTCGATGAATAGCAACGGATGGAGCATATGTCGAAGAAAAGAAGGCGTTTGGAGATCAAGGTCGAACCTCTGCCGCTTCCGTTCCAGGACGAGATGGCATCGTGTCCCGTGTGCGGCCGCGACGCGGGGGCGATCGGGAGGCGTCACCTCCAGATCGTTTTTCGCTGCGAGGGATGCAAGGTCGTCTTCAAGAGGAACCGGTCGTGGCCCTATGTCTATTGACGTATGGGAGGGAACCCGGATGGTTCCCTCCCATCGCCGGGCGCTTCGCGCGCGGACCCGGCCCTGAATCACGTCTAGCCTGGAGTTAGCCCAATCGATTGGGCCGGCGCTCTCTTTCCGGTATATCGATGGGATTTGACTAAGGATTAGCTACTCCTAGCGGCGATCGGGAGTGATGAGAAACAAAGTCATGGCCGGGGGGACCCCGGCCAACCCTGCGGCGCTAGCGATGCCTGGCCTCCGGGTTGCGTAGTCTGGGGTGGTGAGGCGGCGGACAGCTCTCCTCGGCGTCATGGCCGGCCTGGCCACGGTGGCCATCGCCGAGGCCGTCAAACCTCGCGGGGGCACGTCGTTGTTGCTCGACTGGGACGAGGTTCGGCGCACCGCGCGGTCACGATTCGGCCCGGAATTCATCTCGCCGGCCTCCCTCGCCACCGCGGCAAAGGGATACCGAGCTCTGGCCGGCAAGCTCGAAAAGCCGCTGCTCGGCTTCGTCGGAGGGATGCCCGCCGGGACCGAGCTGCCCAAGTTCGAGGCGCTCGACCGGGAGGGATGGCTCGACCTCAACCTGGGCATCGTCCGCCGGGTCGTCGACCCGGTGCTCGAGAAAGGTCGCGTGCCGAACTCGCTCATGGTCGAGTTCGGGCGGGCCGGCCTCGACCAGTACATGGCTTTCATGCTCGCCTTCCTCGGCCGCCGCGTCCTCGGCCAGTACGACCCTCAGCTCCTCGGCGTGGAGCCCATCGACGGCGCAGGCCTTTACCTTGTCGAGACCAACGTCGAAGAGTGGGGCCGCAAGGCGGACCTACCCGGTCAGGACCTGCGCCGCTGGCTCATCCTCCACGAGATGACTCATGCCTGGCAGTTCGCGGCGCACCCCTGGCTGCGGGACCACATGGAGCAGTCGATGCGCGTGCTCCTCGAGACTGTCACGCAGAAAGCGTCGCCCGCCGTCCGCATCGCCGCCTTTGCCGGAGTCCTTCCGGCGCAGTGGCGGGTGATGCGCGAGATGCAGGGCGCGATGTCGCTGATCGAGGGCTACAGCAATCTCGTCATGAACGAGCTGGGCGCCAAGCTGCTCCCCGGCTTCAACCAGCTCGAGGAGGCGTACCGCCGCCGCAGCGCGAACAAGGGAATGCTCGACCAGCTGGTCTGGAAGTTCACAGGCCTCGACTTGAAGCTCCAGCAGTACAAACGAGGTGAGGCGTTTGCCAGGGCCGTCTACGACGCGCATGGCATGGAAGCTTTGAACCTCGCCTGGAGGGGCCCCGACCAGATGCCCAAGCTCGACGAGCTCGCCCATCCCGAGAGCTGGTACCGGAGGGTGTCGGGCTAGGCCTCTTCTTGGGCCGTTTCTTCGCTCATCGGCACGACTGCCACGGGCAGCTCCGAGATGTCGAAGTACCTCACCGGTTTCGACATCCGCTTAGCGATCCCGACCTGTACCTTCACCCCAAGCGACATGTGACCGAACACCCATACCTCATCGCAGCGCGCGAGGAGGTTGTTCATGGCCTCGCGGACTATCTCCTTGGACACCGTGTGCATCAAGTAGTAGTCGAAGAGCATGAACGGGCTCACGGGCACCATCCCGGAGTCGAGGACGAACTTCTGGATGTGGGTGCGCCAGTAGAAAACCTTGTTCGACATCGCGACATAGACCAGCCGCTTTGGGTGTCTTAGGGTCTCTTCGGCCTGGTCTCGCGCCGTCGGTTTGGTCGTCGGCTGGAAGATCCGCTCGAGAATCTCCTCCGCAGCCTTCCCCGAGATCGTGGCCATGGGTCGGCCTATCCTATCAGCCGTGCCCGAGCGCTCCAGGTTCAGCCTTGACGGGCGCGTCGCCGTCGTCACGGGGGCCAGTCGCGGCATCGGCAGCGCCATCGCGGTGGCTCTGGCCGAGCAGGGGGCCCAGGTCGTTCTGTCCAGCCGGAAACAGGCCGACCTGGACGCCGAGGCCGAGCGCATCAACGCCATGTATCCGGAGCGAGCCGTGGCGATTGCCGCCCATGCGGGCAAACCAGAGGACCTGCAGCGACTCGTCGACGAGGTCATCACGCGGTTCGCGCGCATCGACATCCTCGTCAACAACGCCGCCACGAACCCTTACTTCGGCCCTGTGCTCAGCGCTGAGCTCGGGGCATGGGACAAGACGTTCGAGGTCAACCTGCGCGGCATCTTCCTGCTCACGAAGTTCGTCTACGAGGCCTCCATGGAAAAGCAGGGGGGCGCCATCGTGAACGTCGCGAGCGTGGGCGGCCTGCGGCCCGGCCTGGGCCTTGGCGTCTACAACGTCACTAAGGCGGGCGTCATCATGCTCACCAGACAGCTCGCCCGGGAGCTTGGCGGCAAGGTGCGCGTCAACGCCGTTGCACCGGGCCTCGTCAAGACCCGCTTCGCGGAAGCGCTCTGGGGAAATGAGGCAATTCTCGAGCGGGTGCTGGCGTCCAACCCGATGGGCCGCATCGGGATGCCGGACGAGATCGCCGGCGCGGTGGCTTTCCTGGCCTCGGACGCGGCGTCGTACATCAACGGCGAAGTGCTGGTTATCGACGGGGGCGGCGGCGAGCCTTAGAGGCTTCTGCAGCGGGGGTGTGCCCGGTCTCCACGTCCCCTCCGGCGCTTTGCGCCACCTCCCCACGGGGTGGGGAGGAGCCCGGGACGCCGTCTTCCGACGGCGCCCTGCTGTGGATGAAGTCCTCTAGCTCTTTTTCGTACTGGTACCCGTGGTGGTCGGGCTCGTAACGGAGCACTCTGCGCTGTGACACGTACTCCTCGAACGCAGCGCGCGTGTCGCGCGCGGCTCGGAAGCCCAGGAATCGCGCCGCCTTGGATGTGGAGAGCACGCGTCCCCATCGCAGCAGGTCGAGCAGCTGGGGGGAAAGGAAGGCGACGCCCGACTTTCTGAGGGCGAAAGCCGCAAGCTCGATCCCGAACGGAGGCAGGAGCGGCGCGTGCAGCTTGCCGGCCGCGTCGAGGAGCTTCGACAGCGGCTCGGCGCCGGGGGCCGCGATGTTGTAGGCGCCGGCCGGGCCGCGCTTCGCCGCCAGCCTGAGGGCTTCGACGCAATCGTCGCGATGCGTGAGCTGGAGCGTCGGATCGTAACCGGCCACAGTCGGCACGACCTCGAGGTCGAGGTACCTGGCGAGCGGCTGAGGCTCGTCGGGGTTGAGGCTGTTCCCAAAACGGAGCACGAGGATGTCGATCGCCGGGTTTCGCGCGGCGAAGTCGTTCACGTACGACTCGACCTCGACGATGTCGCGAACGAATTGATGACGCGAGTTGCTGTCGAGCCGGTGGTCTTCGCGCATGGTTGTCGACAGATCGACACGCGACCCATAGACGTGGCCGGAGGACTTGAGCACGAAGCGGGTCACTGGACTGCCCGCCCCGGCGCAGCCGGCCAGCAGGTTGAGCGTCCCGATGACGTTCATCTCGTGAGCCCGGCGCGGGTCCATGTCGAATGAGTCGACCCTGGTAAGCGTGTGCACCACTGTGTCTATGCCGACGGAGCGCACCAGCTTGCCGATGAGCGAGTGGCGGATGTCGAGCTTCAGGTAGTCGGCACGACCCAGGTCGTACCGCGGCTCCCGGATGTCTATGCCGATCACCTCGGCGACGTCCGGGTCCTCGATGAGACGCTGCACGACGAGCGCGCCCCACCATCGCGCAACACCGGTGACGAGCACGCGCCTTTTTCTGGCTGGCATTCAAGAACCAGTCTACCCAGACCCCTAGGTCCTTTTTATTACGTCTCGCTCCATCTGCGCGACTCCTCGCGCGACGGTTTCGAAGAGCGGGGATTTCGCCTGGCGCAGCGCCCACTCGAGCTGCCGCAGCAGCGAGTAAAGGCTCTTCATCGCCTTGATCGCGTCGCCGATGTCGACATTGGGCGGCAGCGGGATCTTGTCCAGCGGCTCGCCCGCAGACCATCTGTAGGCGAAGTCGATGTAGTCGTGGGAAGGCTGCCGGAGGTTTGGCTCGTCGAGATCGCTCTCCATGTCCGCGAAGCGGAAATAGAGCGCGCGCACCAGCCTCGCGGTCTGCGCGATGGCGGGCGTCGGATAGCGACGCGGCCCGCGCGCCTGCCGATCTCGACCTCGGTCGCGGTCCTCCGCGGCCAGCATGACCAGCACGGCGCAAAGCTCCTCGGGCGCAAGGCCTTCCAGCCAACCCAGCCAGACCGCTTCCGCGACGAGGATCGTGTTCTCGCCGTACACGCGCGATGCGAACAGTCCTTTGTCGGTCGGGCGGTCATTGGCAAGGAAACCAGTCTCGGTGAGGATTTTGCAGAGCCGGCGAAGCTTGCGCGCGTACTCGTCCATCTGTCCCGTGAGCTCGCGCTCGCCGCCTTCGAGCTCCTTCTGAAGCGAGCGAATCTCTGCGTACTTCTGCAGGTACTCCCCAAATCTGGGTGACCGCACCAGCTTCAGCTTGTGCTGACGTTCCAGCAGGCCCTTCGCTTCGACCTCCAGCTTCTGCACCAGGCGCGCGGCTGATCCGAGAGCGCGGGTGTGCCTTCCGCGCCTCCCGCGCCGCTCGGAGCCGGCCTCTCGCCGCAGCCGTCTGAGCTCGATCCGGATCGAGCGCCGGCGATCCTCGAGCTTGAAGTACTGCGCGACGTCGTCGATGGTGACCTCGCGGTCGTCCCACATCTGCCTGATGTCGGCCAGCCGAGCGCGCACGTTCACGAGGCGCTCCTTGGTCTTTTCCTCGGCCAATCGCTTCTGGTACTGGCCGAACGAGCGCTGCATCAGGCCTTCCGCCTGCTCGGGCGTGTAGATGCGCAGAAGGTTCAACGCCATGTTGTAGCTGGGCAGGAACTTCGACTCGACGACGAGAGTCGGGCCCATCGCCACCTCGTAGATGGTGCCGATCTCGACATCAGACTCCTTGAGGATCACGCCGTGTCCGATGATGTCGATCCCTCTCCGGCCGGCGCGACCCATGAGCTGCGTCAGCTCACCAGTGGTGAGATTGGAGAAGTTGGTTCCATCGAACTTCGTGAAGGAGGAGACCACGACGCCGCGTGCCGGCATGTTGATGCCTAGCGACAGCGTCTCCGTGGCGAAGACGACCTTGATGAGCCCTCGGTGGAAGAGCTCCTCGACCATCTCCTTGTGGTATGGGAGCAGCCCGGCATGGTGCTCGGCCATGCCGCGGCGCAAAAGTCGCGCGTCGACCATGCGTCGAAAGAGCGCCTCCTCATCGTGATCGGTGAGCGCCTGCAGCCGCTCCGCCACAACACGATCGATCGCCTCCTTCTCTGCCGCGGTCGTCAAGTCGAGCTCGTGATATGAGCACCGCTGAAGCGCTTCGCGGCAGCCTCGACGGGAGAAGATGAAATAGATCGCGGGGAGCATGTCGCCGCGCCGAAGCCCCTCGATGACGTGGAGCAGGTCGTTGGACGGAAGCCGGCTGTAACGCCCGACGCGGTACGAAGCTTCTTCCTCCTCGACGGCCTTGCTCCATGTGCGCTGGTCGATGCCACCATCGCCTTTGAAGAGCTCGAAAAATCGATTGTTGATCGCGAGCCACAGCTTCAGCTCGACCGGCCGGACATCGTGGAAGACGGTCTCCATGCCACCACGGTTCTCCGCCATCCAGTCAGCGATCTCGCGAAAGTTGCCGATCGTCGCCGACAGCCCGACGAGCTTGATGGTGTTCGGCGCCTGAATGACGATCTCCTCCCAGACGGAGCCCCGTGGGAAGTCGTCGATGTAATGAACCTCGTCGAGGACGACGTCAGAGACCATGTCGAGCCGTTGCAGGTCTTCGTAGATCAGGTTGCGCAGTATCTCGGTCGTCATCACGACCACCGGCGCATCGGGGTTGATGGTGTTCTCGCCGGTCACCAGGCCGACCGTCGCCTCGCCATATTCGCGAACGAAGTCGTGGTACTTCTGGTTGCTCAGCGCCTTGAGGGGCGTTGTGTAGATCACCTTGGAGCCGGCCCGCAAAGCGCGAAAGATCGCGTACTCGGCGACCACTGTCTTGCCGCTCGAGGTTGGGGCGGCGACGAGCACGCCTCCCCGACCGCGGTCCAGCTTGTCGATCGCCTCCCGCTGGAAACCGTCCAGCTTGAAAGGCAGGCTCGCCTCAAACTCTTCCACCAGCGAGTCGGCGGTTTTCACAGCCTTATCAGCTCGGTCGACACACCGGTGATGCGTGCGCCGTCGCTGTGGGCCTCCACGTACGCGAGAACCGCCGCCAAGACTTCGTCCGCGTGCCGGCCGCTGGCGCTCACCGTGGCGACGGCCAGCTCCGCGAGCTGCCAGCGATCGAGCTCGCCGACCTCGGCGGCGGCCACGTGGTGCTCCTGTCGCAACCTTCTCAGGAGTCCGCTCACGACCTGGCGCTTGGATTTGAGCGAACCGCTCTCAGGCAGATGGAGCACCACCCTCAGCAGGCCGACCGTCAAGGACGAAGACATCCATCGGCTAGATTACGGGGCGTGGAGACCCGAGCATCTGAGCTGCAGGAGCTTGGGCGCGAGCTGGTCAGAACGTCCTACCTGAAGGGCGATTTCGTGCTTCGCTCAGGCAGGCATTCGAACCGGTACTTCGACAAGTTCCTGTTCGAGACCGACCCCGGGCTCTTGCGGCGGCTGGGCAGGCACATGGCGGACCTCGTGCCGAAGGAAACTCAGCGCCTGGCCGCACCAGAGCTGGGCGCGGTGCTCCTGGGGGGGTCGGTCTCGATGGAGTCCGGGCTGCCGCTCGTCCTCGTCCGAAAAGAGCCCAAGGGCTACGGGACCGCCAAGCAGATCGAGGGGCGGTTCGAGCCTGGCGAGCGGGTCACAGTGATCGAAGACGTCGTGACCACTGGTGGCGATTCCCTGCGCTCGGCTCAGGTGCTCCGCGACGCGGGCATGCAGGTGATCCACCTCGTCGTCGTGCTCGACCGGGGTGAAGGTGGAGAGGAGAACATCCGCGGCGCCGGCATTCCGTATTCGCCCCTTTTCCGCGTCGCAGACCTGGAACTTGATTGAACGCGCCGCCGGCCCGGCCCTGGTCATAGCAGGCGGGACGGTCCACACCCCGGACGGACCACGCCGAGTCGACGTCCACATCTCGGATGGCGTCATCACGAGCCTGGAGGAGCGCAGATCTGCCTCCCCCGGCCCGGGCGTCGTCGACGCTCGAGGAATGTACGTGCTGCCCGGTGCCATCGACGTCCATGTCCACAGCCGTGATCCGGGCTTCCCTGAGAAGGAGGACTTCGGAACGCTGACCGCGGCCGCCGCCGCCGGCGGCGTCACGACAGTAGTCGACATGCCGAACACGGTGCCCGCCGTCGACGCCGGCGGAGTGCTCGAAGCCAAGGCGGCGCTGGCGCACAGCAAAGCGCGGGTCGACTTCGGCCTCTGGGGCCTGATCCGGTCCAGCTCGACGGCCGAGCAGCTCGAGAGCCTGGCGAGAGCGGGAGCGATCGGCTTCAAGGCCTACCTCGGTTATGCATTCAGCCTCGGCCGCAAGCAGATTCTCTATACGGCGGAAACCGACGACCCGGACCTCGAGGCGCCGCCAGACTACGGAACTCTTCTGCGCCTGGCGCCTGTGGTTTCAGCACTCGGCCTGCCGCTGGTCATCCATGCGGAAGACCCGGGAATCCTTGCCGCGTTCAGGCGCCCGCTCGACTCCTACTCCGCCATTCTTGCCGCCCGCCCGCCCGAGGCTGAGGCGGTCGCCATCTCGGCCGCGGCTGCGATCGCGGATTCCGTCGGCACGCGCCTGCACATCGCCCACCTCTCGAGCGCGCTCGGTCTCATGGCGGCCGAGGCGGCGCTCAAGGACGGCTCCCGACTGAGCCTCGAGACGTGCCCCCAGTATCTCTGGCTGTCCGACCAGGACTTTCCAAGGGTGGGCAACGTGATGAAGGTGTACCCGCCGGTTCGCACCGCGCTGGATCGGGCCGCGCTGATCGACGCCGTCGACCGAGGCGTGATCCGGATCGTCGCCACCGATCACGCGCCGCACACCAATGAGGAGAAGGCCAGGCCGCTGGAGCTGGCTCCCGCGGGCAGCCCTGGCGTGCAAACCCTCTACCTCAGCTGCCTGGAGCTGGCCAAACGGCTGGGTGACATGTGGAAGGCGCCACGTTGGGTCAGCGAGGGGCCGGCCGCGCTTGCCGGAGTGCATGAGAGCAAAGGTCAAATCACGCCGGGCTTCGACGCCGACCTCGTGCTCGTCGATCCAAGGCGCGGTACGGAGTTCCGGCCGTCTCTGATGCGATCGCGGCAGCGCCACGGCGCGCTCGAGGGCATGAGGTCGAGCTTCTCGATTGCCGAGGTTTACGTCCGCGGTCGGCTCGTCGCTCGTGAAGGCCGCAAGGTCGGCAAAGCGATCGGCCGCATGGTGGCTCCGCGGTGAAAGGCGCCGCACGCACGGCCGGACTCGCGGCGCTTGCGCTCTTGGTCGGGTCGGCGTGCGCCGGCCTGATGCCGCAGGCCGCGCAGACGCCCACCTCGACGGCATCGTCCTCCCCGGTACCCTCAGCTCCCAACGGCAAATTGGGCGCGCCGGTCGCGATGCCGGCCGGCTTCCCCGCGGACTTTCCGGTCTACCCCGCGTCGCGCCTGACCGCGGCAGGCAAGTTCGCCGGGGACGGGTCGACGAACTGGGGCATGGAGTGGCAAACCACGGACGCCCGCGACAAGGTCCAGGCGTTCTTCGTCGGCCGCCTGGCCGCGGGCGATTGGAGCCTGGTCTCGCACTCGGGCGGCACCGGCACCACGCCTTTCTCGGCCACTTTCATGCGCAGGAGCGACGCGAGGATCAAGGGCTCGCTGGGTGTCGCCGTCAGCGGCGTGACCAAGATCTCGCTGGTCCTCACCACCTACCCATAGGCAGGGTCCTCAGGCCCGGGCCGACTTCATTCCCGCCCCGCTCCCCAGCCCTGCGCGCAGAGCGGCGGTAAGGAGGGGCCTTATTGATTGCTCCCCTGAAGTGGAGAGGGAGATTCCCGTTGGATTTTGAGTCTCAGGCCCTAGCGCCCACCCCTCTGAATATTGGGTTCTGGGCCAGCTCGCGTTCCAGGCTCGTCGCCGGACCGTGTCCCGGATAAAGCGCTGTCGCCAGCGGCAGCTTGAGCAGCTTGGTTCCGATGCTCATCATCTGTCGCCGGAGGTCGGTCTCCGGGGTCTGCTTGCCGATGCCGCCCGCAAGGATCGTGTCGCCGACGAAGGCGTGGTTGGCGACGACGAAACAAACGCTGCCGGGCGTATGGCCGGGCGTATGCAGAACCGTGAGCTTGAACTCCCCAAACTCGAGCTCGTCGCCGTCCATCAGGTATCGGTCGGCGGAGCGCAGGAACTGCTTGGCGTCGGCTGAGTGCAGCGCGGTCTCCCCGCCGGTCAGCTCCTTAAGCTCATCCTTTCCCGCGACGTGGCCCGGGTGGCAGTGCGTGGCGAGGATGAAGCGCACTGTGAGGCCCTTGACCTGGTCGGCGATCTTGTCCGCGGGCAGGCCGGGGTCGATGACGATCGCCTCCTTGGTCGAGGAGCAGGCCACCACGTATCCGTTGACCTCTCGTTCGAGCTTGACCTTGACGATCCCGAGCTTCATGCCCTTTGAAATCTACCGACTTTTGAACGCCGGGGACGCGGGAAGGCCAGTATTGGGTGAGATGCAGCGCACAGCAGTCATCGTCTTCGCCGGGGCCCTGCTCCTGGTCTGCCTGTTTTGGACCTACGGGTACATCCGGCGCAGGTCCCGAAAGCGCTACTGAGGCGGAGCTTCCCCCTGCACCTTGATTCGCAGCGCATCCAGCGAGTCGAACTTGTCGAGCGCCGGCTTGGCGCGGGGTCGGTCGGGGTACTTTGCGGTCTGGATCGCTTCGAGCAGCAGCTCAATCTCTTCGGACGTGAAGTGGAGGGTTCGGTAAATGACCTCTTTGACCTTCGAAGGGCGATCGACCGCCTCTCTGATCACGTCGTCCGTATCGGTCACAACCTGGGGACGCGTCGGTCGGAACAGCTCTTCCGAGCCCGCGAGTGATACGCGCTTGAAGGTGGTCATATTCGGTGATTCTCCATCACTTTCGCCGCGAGCGCACGGTATGCTCTCGCGCCGTCCGATTCTTTCGCATATTGAAGGATCGACTGTCCCGCCAGCGGCGTCTCCGCAAAGCGGATCGAGTCGGTGACTCCGAAGTCGTAAACCTTGTCGCCGTACTTCTCCCTCACCGCCGCCAACACCTCTTGCGAATGGAGCGCGCGATGCTTGTAGAGGGTCGGGAGAATTCCAGTCAGCTCGAGCCGCGGGTTCAGCCTGCGCTTGACGCGCTCCATGGTCACGAGCAGCTCCTGCATTCCCTTGAGCGCGAGGAACTCTGCCTGTAGCGGAACCAGCACCTCGTCGGCCGCGACCAGCGCGTTGATGACGATGAGGTCGAGCGAAGGTGGGCAGTCGATGATGATGAAGTCGTAGCGCTTCTGCGCCGCCTCCAGCTTGTCGCGCAGGATGCTCTCGCGTCCGATCTCGTTGATCAGCTGGTTCTCGGCGCCCGCCAGCTCGACGTCCGCCGGAATGTAGTGGACGCCCATCTGGGGCGCCTCCTGCACGACATCGGTCACCGTGGTCTCGGGGCTGACCAGGAGGTCGTAGATAGTCTTCTGGATGTCGCTCGGCGGCTTCATGTACAGGGTCAGGTGGCCCTGCGCGTCGAGATCGATGAGCAATATCCGCTGACCCAACTCCGCAAGGGCGGCGCCGAGGTTAACGGCGGTGGTGGTCTTGCCCACACCCCCTTTTTGCATCGCGACGGCGATCGTTCGGGCCAAGAGTGCTCCGAGTCTAACCCAAGGCGGCCAGGATCGCCCATAAGGTCAGGGTTCGGCGGGCTCTGCTTCTACAATTGGCCGCGGTGTACGGGACCCCCCTCGCTGGTGATCGCCTCGACGGCCTGAGCCGGCCGCCCAGGTGCGGGCGCCGGGCGCCAGGAAGCGCGTGACCAAATGATCATCGACATCGTCATCGTGCTGATCCTGGTGGTTGCGCTCATCCTGGGGTACCAGCGCGGCGTGATCCAGCCGCTGATGGCCGAGATCTTCTTCTTCGGCACTCTGCTGGTGGTCTTCCGCTTCCACGACCAGTACACCACCGAGATGCAGAAGCTCTTCCACCTCAACGCCGTCTTCAGCGTGTTCGTGGCAATCATCCTGGCCATCGTGATGGGCGCTGTCGGCGGCGCGATCGGCGGTGCGTTCCATCGCATCGAATCGATTCGCGGGATCGACGGCTTGCTCGGGGTCTTCGTCCATGTGGCGGTCACAGTGGTGGTGATCTACCTCGCCATCTCCGCGCTGGTCACCCTCGACAACGCGTTCGCGCCGACCCTGAGGAGCACGACGCTCACGCTGGCCCAGGTGAACACTCTCGAGTCCTGGATCCAATCCAACCCCATCACTTCAGCCATGGTCTCCAAGCAGGACCTGAAAGCGCTCCGAGACAGCGCCACAGGATCCAACGGTGCCCACATCGATGCCGTTCAGGGGATCCATCAACTCCAGCAGATCTACACGGGCTTCATTCAGCCCCAGCTCCATGGCTCGAGGAGCGTGCCGGTCATCCTTGGCATCGGGAGTCGCCTCCCCTTTATCGGCCACGTCGGTCCCAACGACTTGAAGCCGGTGCCCAGCCCGGCCCCCTCTCCAACGCCGAGCCCGACCCCCAAGCATTCGCCGACACCTTCCAAAAAGCCCTAGCCATGCTCGACCTGGAGCTGACGCCGGACCAGGAGCAGCTGGTGGCCACAGTCAAGGACTTCTGCGCGCGGGAGTTCGCGCCGACGATCGGAGCCAACGACCGCGCCGGCCGCCACGATCCGGAGATCTTCGCGAAGCTGGCGTCGATCGGACTGCCCGGAATCTGTTTTCCCCAGCGCTATGGCGGCCACGGCCTCGACTACCTCGCGCTCGGACTCGTCTGCGAAGAGCTCGAATACGTGGACACTGTTTTCCGCACAGTGCTCTCGGTGCACGTCGGGCTGGTGGGCATGGGGCTGTACACGTGGGCCACCGAAGAGCAGAAGCAGCGATGGCTGGCGCCGATGGCGCGCGGTGAGAAGCTGGCGTGCTACGGGCTCACCGAACCGAACGCAGGCTCCGACGTCGCATCGATGCAAGCATCAGCCCGCCGGCAGGGAGACGGATACATTCTCAATGGGCAGAAGGTGTGGGTCTCCGACGCCGACACCGCCGACTTCCTGCTGGTCTTCGCGAAGACAGACCCCAAGGCCGGGCACCGCGGAGTGTCGGCCTTCATGCTCGATCGCGCCACCTGCGGCAACGCTTTGCGCACGGAACCGATCGAGAACCGGCTGGGCATCCGCGCGGGCGACGTCGGGTCGATCTTCCTCTCGGACGTTGCGGTGCCTGAGGCCGATCGCATCGGCGATGAAGGCGACGGCTTCAAGATCGCCATGAGCTGCCTTGACAACGGCCGCTTCACGGTGGCCGCGGGCGCGACGGGCACCGTGCGCGCGAGCCTGGACGCGTCGGTGAAATACGCTCGCGAACGGAAGACCTTCGGCCAGGAGATAGGTCGCTATCAGCTGATCCAGCAGATGATCGCGCGCATGTCGCGCGACTACGAGATCTGCCGACTCCTCTATTTCAAGGTCGCGTGGATGAAGAACAAGGGCATTCGCCACACGCGCAACGTGTCGGTGGCGAAGCAGTACGCGACGGATGCCGCTTTCAACGCCGCCCATGATGCGATCGAGGTGCATGGGGCTTACGGGTACTCGGCCGAATACCCGGTGGAACGCTTTCTGCGCAACGCGCGAGCGCCGATCATCTACGAAGGGACGCGTGAGGTGCACACGATCCTGCAGGGCGAGTACGCGCTCGGCTATCGCGAAGACCGCCCGGTCAAGAAGTCCCTGCCTCCGTACCAGCCAGATTGATCCACACCGCGGCCGCTGAGGGGTCGGTGGTGGGGGCCGTCGCGCGTGTCCGGCGAAACCTGAGCCACTTCGACTTCATCGTCCTGTCGCTCTACTGGATTGCGATCGGCTACATGTGGACCAGCCTCGGGGGGCTGATCATCCCGGACATGGTCCTCCAGCTGGTGGGCCGGGGCCACGAGGGTTTCGCCCTCGGGGTGCTGGAGGGGGTCGGGTCGCTGATGGCCGTCGTCTGGCAGCCTGTGGCGGGTGCGCTGTCCGACCGCACGCAGACCCGGTTCGGGCGGCGTCACCCCTACATCCTCGGAGGCACCGTCGGCGACGTCCTGTTCCTGATCGGGCTCGCCCTCTCAGGCAGCTTCGGCATGGTGCTGATCTTCTACTTCCTCCTGCAGACCGCATCCAACACCGCCCAGGGTCCTTACCAGGGCTTGATGCCCGACGTCGTTCCTGTCGAGCAGCGCGGTACCGCGTCGGGCTACTTCGGCGTGGCGAACGTGATCGGGCTGCTGGCGGGCACGGTTGGAGCCGGCTTGATACTGGCCCATGTCGGACGGACCGCGGCCATCCTCAGCATCTGCGTCCTCCTGGTGCTGACGATGCTGCCCACCGTCCTTCTGATCCCCGACCGCGCCGAGCGGACGGCGAGCCAGTTCAAGAATGCGCGGGAGGCGATCACCACGACGTTCTCGCGACCGCTCCGCTACCCCAGCTTCCTCTGGCTGATGGCTTCTCGACTCCTGATCCTGATGGGGCTCGTCGGCGTCCAGAGCTTCGTGTTCTTCTACTTCAGCAACGTCTTCTTCCACAACGACCGCAAGGACACGATCACCGCGAGCTACACCCTGCTCGGCCTCGTGATCGTGGCCGCATTTCTCGCCTCCTGGCCCGCGGCCCGCGCGTCAGATCGATTCGGCCGGCGCCCGTTCATCGTGATCGGCGGGCTGATGGGGTTCGCGGGCGTGCTGATGCTCGTCTTCAGCCATTACCAGCTTCTTCCCACCCAAATCGTCGAGCCGCTTGCTCAAAGGCTGAAGGTTCCACCGCTGGCAGCGCAGGCGACCCTGGTCGGCGTCCTGATCGGCATCGGCTACGGCATCTTTTTCTCGGTCGACTGGGCTTTCATCCAGGACGTGATCCCCGCCGAGGAGTCAGGGCTCTTCATGGGCTTCAGCAACATCGCCACCGCCGGGTCCGGGATCATCGCCCGCTTCATCGGCGGTTTCCTTCTCGACCCCTTCAACCACGGTCCGGAGATCCTGGGCCTGCCCGGGGGCTTTCCGGTCATCTTCTCGGTATTCAGTGCATCGTTGTTGATCGGCGCATTACTCATCTTGAAAGTACCTGAGGTTCGAAAGAGACGATGAACCAAGTCAACCTGGACGGACTGCAGCCCTGGGGCGGCCTCGCGGGAGCCTCCTTCGACGCGGCCGACATGGTCGTGGCGGGCATCCCGTACGACGGCTCGGCGGTGTACCGCAAGGGTGCGGCCCAGGCCCCGCAACGGATTCGCACCCTCTCGGCCGCCATGCCGCCGGTCACCGAGGACGGCCAGGTGCTGCAGGGCCTGAGGGTCCACGACATGGGCGACCTGAACCCCGGCCCGACGATCGCCGAGGGCTGGCAGAGCGTGGCCGAGCGCCTGTCGGCGGTCCCGGTGACGTCGCTGCTGACCATCCTGGGCGGCGACCACTGCACCGCCATCGCCACCATCGCAGCCCAGGTGCGGCGGCACCCGGACATGCAGCTCCTGTGGGTGGACGCGCATCCGGACCTCTGCGACTTCTCGCGCGGCGGCCGCTGGACGTGCGGCTGCGCGATGCGCCGGGCGCTCGAGGTGACGGCGATCGATCCCGCTCGCGTCGTCATCGCAGGGGGCCGCGACTACGACCCCGAGGAAGTCGAGTTCATCCGGGCGACCGGCATCCTGCTGGTGTCGGCGCGCGAGCTCGCGGCCGACCCTTCGGGCTCGGCGCAGGCGATCTCCGACCGCCTGGCGGGAAAAAAGGTTCACGTTTCGTTCGACATCGACGCGCTCGACCCCGCTTTCGCGCCGGGAACCGAGATTCCATCGGCGGGCGGCATGTCCACCCGGCAGGCGCTCGAGCTCCTCGGAGCCGTCATGTCTCGGACGAGCCCCGTGGGCCTCGACGTCGTCGAAGTCTCGCCGCCGTTCGACAATGGAGACATCACGACCTTTGCCGCTCTGAAGCTCATCTTCGAGTTCTGGGGAATGTCCTGGATTGGAAAGCGCTGACGTAGTCATCGTCGGGGGCGGCATCATGGGCTGCGCCCTGGCCTACCAGCTCGCCAAGCGAAAGGTCGACGTGCTGCTGCTCGAGCGCGAGACGCTCGGCTCGCAATCGACGGGCAAGTGTGCGGGCGGCGTGCGCCAGCAGTTCTCGACGGAGGCGAATGTCAGAGTCCAGCGACTCTCGGTCAAGTTGCTGGAGGCGTTCGAGGAGGAGACGGGACACCCCGCTGACTTCCGGCAGATCGGCTACCTGTTCGTCTTCACGCAGCCGCAGCAGGTGGAGGATTTCCGCCACAACATGGACATGTGGCACCGTGTCGGCCTCACGGAGGCGCGTTGGGTGGACCCGGCCGAGGCCGCGAAGATGGTGCCCGTGCTCAACGTCGAGGATGTCCTCGGCTGCACTTTCTGTCCCACCGACGGAATCGCGAGCCCTGCCGATGTCACCTCTGGGTATGCAATCGCCGCGCGGCGCCTGGGCGCCCGATTGAAAGAAGGCGTCGAGGTGACGGGCATCGATCTGGCGGCAGGCCGCGTGCAGGGCGTACGGACCTCAGCCGGCGAAATCGCGACGCGGATGGTGGTCAACTGCGCGGGAGCCTGGGCGGCGTCGATCGGGCGCATGGTCGGCCTCGAGATCCCGGTGCTGCCATACCGGCGGCACATCGCCGTCACCGGCACTTTCCCGACGGTCCCCAGAACAACGCCGATGACTGTCGACTTCCGCACCTCGCTTTACTTCCACCCTGAAGGAGACGGCGTTCTCATCGGCATGAGCGACCGCAGCGAACCGCCCGGCTTCGTGACCGATGTCAACTGGGAGTTTCTGGAGAAGATGTTCGAGCAGGCGGCGCGGCGGGCGCCCGCGCTGGCCGGCGCCGGTGTCAAGACCGCGTGGGCGGGCCTGTATGAGTCAACCCCGGACCACCAGGCGATCCTGGGTCCGATCGGCGAGGTGGAGGGTTTCTGGTGCGCCGCCGGCTTCAGCGGGCACGGCTTCATGCAGGGGCCCGCGGCGGCCCTGCTGGTGAGCCAGCTGCTGCTCGATCACAAGTCCGAGATCGACATCGCGCCATTCGCCTTCGAACGCTTCGCCCGCGGCGCGTTGGTCACGGAGCGCAACATTATTTAGCGAGTACCACAAGTAGGATCAGGCCGATGCCGCCAAGCATCAGCACGCCTGAGCAGCCTGCCTGCACGACCGTGTAAACGATGCCGCCCGTGGCGCCGTAGGTGACCGCGATCTCGGCTCTCCGGCGCCGGGTCCTGATCGCGGCCGCGATGCCGCCGGCGCCGAGCAGCAAGGCGAGGAGCCCAAGCCCGATGCCAGCCGCTTCCTGGCCGCTCATCAGGCCCCAGTATGCCCTCGGTTACGATTCTGACCCGTGGCCAGGATTCTGCTGTTGGGTTCGACCGGCTTCTTCGGCCGTGGCGTCGCGCACAAGCTGATCGACGGCGGCCACCAGCTGCGCGTGCTCGTCCGCGATCCGATGAAGGCCGCGGCCTTCAAGGTTCGCGGGGCCCAGGTCGTCGTTGGGGACGCCCTCAATCCCACCTCGGTCACGCAGGCGGCCCAGGGAGTCGAGCACCTGATCAGCCTGGTCGCGGTCCGCCGCAACCATCCGCAGTCCTTCCTTGAGGTCAACGTCGACGGGCCTCGCATCATGGCCGAGGCGGCGAAGGCGGCGGGCGTCCGATCGGTCGTGCTCGTCAGCGCGATCGGAGCCCGCCTCGACCCTCATTTCAAGTACCTCACCTCGCGCTGGATGGGCGAGCAGGAGCTGGCGAAGACCGGGGTGGCCGGCACCATCCTCCGTTTCTCGGCGGTGCTGGCGGAGGAGGGCGGCTTCGTCGCCGAGTTCGAGCGCATGGCGAATTTCGGCCCCGTCATGATCATTCCCGGCAGCGGACAGGCCCACTTCCAACCGATCCTGCGAGAGGACGCGGCCCGCTGCGTGGTCGAGACCATCGCCAAGCCGGAGCTGAACGGCCGGATCGTCGAGCTGGGCGGCCCTGAGGTGGTGACCTTCGAAAACATGGTGGATTGGTTCATCCAGGCCCGCGGGATCAAGAAGCCGAAGCTGAAGCTGCCGACGGCGGTGCTGATCCCTGGCGCGATGGCCATGGAGGCGATGCTCACCGACCCCATCGCCACGCCCGACGAGATCAACACCCTTCAGCTCGACAACATCGCCGACGGCATCGACTCGGTCAGCGCGCATTTCGGCTGGCGCCCCACGCGGCCGAGCACATGGGCTCAGGAGAACTGGAAGAAGAAAGCGCGCGGGCGCTGAGGGTCCGCGCCTTCTTCGGGCTGCCGGTTCCGGAGCCTCAGCGAGAGGTGTTGGGACGCTTCATCGCCGCTTGCGCGCGCATCGCGCCGCAGTTCCGGTGGACGCCGCCTGAGAACCTCCACCTCACTGTTCGGTTTGTCGGCAACGTCGATCTCTCGATCGTCGAAGCTGTCGCGGACGCGCTGGCGGAGCAATCCCCGCCAGGTTTCGAGCTCGGTTTGGGCGCACCGGGCACGTTTGGGCGCGGGCGCGCGGTGCGAGTGGTGTGGCTTGGCCTTAGGGCCGGGCAGGCGGAGGCCGCCTACCTGGCGGCGCAGGTCGAAGCGGAGTGCGCGCGCGCCGGTCTAGCCGCTGAGGAGCGCCAGTTCCAGCCCCATCTGACGCTCGCCCGAGCACGGTCTCGGAATGGAGCCGCCCTTCCTGAGATGCCGCTTGCCCCTGGGCTGGAACCATGGCGCGCACGTGAGGTGATCCTGTACTCGAGCCGTCTCTCGAGAACCGGCGCGGTCTACGAAGCCCTCAGGTCCCTACCCCTCGCGTAGCCCGGCTTCGGCGCAATCGAGGTCCTGTTCGGGGCGGGCGCCGCTCACGCCGACAGCACCGACCACCTGGCCGTCTACCTTCTTGATGAGCAGCGAGCCGGGGCCTGGGATGAGAGGTACGCGGACCAGGCGGTCGACAGCGCTGAAGAAGGCCGGCCTGTCCTGCGCCATCTGACCGAGCGCGCCTCCGTCGCGCAGCAACATCGCCGCCCCCACCGCCTTGGCCTCGGCCAGCTGCGGCGAGATCGGCGTCGCGCCGTCCATGCGGCCCAGGGCGATGAGCAGGCCGCCTTCGTCGACGACGGCCACCGCGACCTTCAGTCCAAGCTGCTTGGCTTTGGCGTGGGCCTTGTCGATCACCTTGCTGGCCTCGGCAAGCGTCAAGGGCATAGGCTCTAGTCTCTAAATATGAGGGAAAACCCGGATGGTTTTCCCTCATCGCCGGGCGCTTCGCGCGCGGCTCTCTCTTTCCGGTACATCGATGGGACTATTTTGAGTAGCTTCTCCTCACCACGTTGCGTGGCTGCAAGGGACGATTCGGTGACGGCCGGAGTAAATCCGGCCTACCAGCCACGCATGGCCTTAACGGTGAAGGCATAGGCTCTGATTTCGTATGGACATAAGAGGGAAGGTCGCCATCGTCACCGGCGGCGGAACCGGCATCGGCCGCGCCGTTTGTCTGCGGCTTGCCAACGCCGGAGCGAAAGCCGTGGTGGTCAACTACTCGCGCTCCGAGGCCGACGCGCGCGCGACCACAGACGAGCTCGGAGCCTTGGGCTCAGAGGCGGTGGTTCACCAGGCCGACGTCTCCGATGAGACGGCGGTGAAGGCGATGATCGAAGCCACCACTGGTCGCTACGGGCGTTTGGACGTGCTCATCAACAACGCCGGCACGACGCACTTCGTCGCCCATCCCGACCTGGACGGGCTGACCGAAGAGGTGTGGAACGAGATCCTGGGCGTGAACCTGAAGGGCACCTTCTACTGCTGCCGCGCGTCGGCGCCGGAGCTCCGCAAAACGAAAGGTGTGATCGTCAACGTCGCATCGATCGCAGCCCATCGCGGGACGGGGTCATCAATCGCGTACGCAGTCTCCAAGGCGGGAGTCGTCCAGCTCACGCGCGCGCTTGCCATCGCGCTCGCGCCCGACGTCCGAGTCAACTCGGTCTCGCCCGGGCTAGTCTCGACTCGGTGGTTTCGTCAACGCTTCGGCGATGAAGCCGCGCAAGCGCAAGAGGCGGCATTCGCATCGACGACGCCGCTCGGCGCCATCGCAAACGCCGACCATGTCGCGCAGGCCGTGATGGCCTTCGTCGAGAACGACGTCGTCACCGGCCAGGACCTCGTCGTCGACGGTGGGAAGAGCATCGCCTACTGAGCCTCGGATGGCTACCGTTGGTGGGTTGGCGGCGAACTGACTTTCGGTGTTGCGTCGCAGAGCGAGCCACTCTATGTTTGCTACGGCCCCGAGGGACACGTTCGAGAGAGCCGGAACAGGCCGCAAGGCAGGTACCAGCGCTCAAGAGGCGATCCGTCGGGGTCATTCTTTTTGTTAAGGGCCGCGCATGCCGTTAGGCTCTAGCGCAATGTCCGTCGCGCAGCGCCCCACGAAGCGAGCCGAGTCGGCCCCTTCGACCGCTGTCGAGGTGTCGATAGTGATGCCCTGCCTCAATGAGGCGGAGACCCTCGCAAAGTGCATCGGTCACGCAAGAAACGCGATAGCGAAGCTCGGTCTGGCGGCGGAGATCATCGTCGCCGACAACGGCAGCACCGACGGCTCGCAGCTGGTCGCCGAGGAGCTGGGCGTCAGAGTCGTGGAGGTGGCGAGGAAGGGCTACGGCAGCGCCCTGATCGGGGGCATCGACGCCGCGCGGGGACGCTTCGTCGTCATGGGCGACGCCGACGACAGCTACGACTTCGAGGCGATCGGACCTTTGATCGAACGGCTGCGCGACGGCTACGACCTCGTGGTGGGCAACCGCTTCATGGGTGGCATCGAGCCGGGCGCGATGCCCTGGTCGCACCGCTGGGTCGGGAACCCGGTGCTGACTCTGATCAGCCGCGTTTTCTTCCACGCGCCCATCGGCGATACGCACTGCGGGTTGCGCGCCTTCAAGAAGGACGCCTACGAGAAGATGCACTTGCGCGCCACGGGCATGGAGTTCGCGAGCGAGATGGTGATCAAGGCCGCGCTGAAGGGCATGCGCATCACAGAGGTCGCCGTCGTCCTTCGACGTGATGGGCGATCGCACCCGCCTCACCTGCGGACGTGGCGCGACGGTTGGCGCCACCTGCGCTTCATGCTCCTGTTCAGCCCGCGATGGCTCTTCCTCTACCCGGGCTTCGCCCTGTTCGCAATCGGCGTCGTGCTCTCGGCTCTCCTGATCCCTGGGCCGCTGCGTGTGGCCGGTGTGCGGTTGGACATCCACACGCTGCTGGTGGCCGGCTTCCTCGCCTTGCTTGGATACCAGCTGGTGCTGTTCGCGGTGTTCACGAAAATCTTCGCCATCCGGGCGGGCTTCCATCCTCCGCACCCGGTGCTCCAGAGAATCTTTCGTTACGTGACGCTTGAGGTCGGCGTGGCAGCCGGCGCCTTGATGGTGCTCGTCGGCCTGGTCGCTCTCATCCTGGCGGTGGCGAGCTGGGGCGCGGTGGGCTTCGGCAACCTCGATCCCTCGCTGACGATGCGCGAGGTCATCCCGGCGGTGGTGCTGTTGGCTCTCGGTACGCAAACCGTGTTCGCGAGCTTCTTCATCAGCATCCTGTCCATCGACACCGACTGAACGCTCCCTCTCTCCATCGGGGAGAGGGTTGGGGAGAGGGGCGTTAGCTGGGAGGTCCCTTAATAGACCGGCGAGTCCACCGTCACCGCCTCGAGCCATTTGCGACACGACGTCAGGAAGCGCGCCGCCATCAAGCCGTCGAGCACGCGGTGGTCGAAGGAGAAGCAGAGGTACATCATCGGTTTGATTCCGATCATGCCGCTCACGGCCACGGGCCGGTCGACGATCGCCTCCATGGTCAGGATGCCGGCCTGGCCCGGGTTGATGACCGAATAGCTGAAGAGAGTCCCGAACGTCCCGGAGTTGTTGACGGTGAACGTCGCACCCGCGAGATCGTCGGCCTTCAGCTGCTTGTTGCGGGCGCGCGTCGCGATGTCGTTGACCGCGCGCGCCAACCCCGCGATCGACAACCCGTCTGCGCGGCGGACGACCGGCACGACCAGCGTGTCCTCCAGGCCGACCGAAACGCCGAGGTTGATGTCCCGATGGACGATGAGCTCGGTTTCGTTGAAGGTCGAGTTCACCTCGGGATGCTCGCGCAGCGCGGACACCGTCGCGGCCATGACGTACGGGAGGTAGGTCAGCGAGAACCCCTCCTGCTTCTGGAATCCCGCCTTGTTCGCGGCGCGATTGGCGACGACGCCTGACATGTCCGCCTCCTGGGTCTGCCACGCATGCGGGATCGTGGTCTTGGAGCGGGTCATGTTCTCGGCGATGAGGCGGCGCACTCGCGTCAGCTGGACGACCTGGTCTCCCTCGCCCGGCGCGGCGGCTGCCGGCTTCGGAGACGGGGGCGCGGCCTTGGCCGAGGCGGCGAAGTCCTGGACGTCCTTCTTGGTGACGCGCCCGCCAAAGCCGGTGCCTTCGACCCTGGACAGGTCGACGTTCAGCTCGGAGGCGACCATCTGCACGGCGGGCGAGTAGCGGTGCTCGCCGGACGGCAGCTCTCCCGACGTACGCCCTTCTCCCTTTGGGGACGAGGGGGCTTCGGCGGGAGCCGCCTCGGTGGGCTCGGTCTTCCTGGTCTCAACGCCCCCTCCGGCGCTGCGCGCCACCTCCCCACGGGGTGGGGAGGACGGTTCTGCGCCCCCTCCGGCGCTGCGCGCCACCTCCCCACGGGGTGGGGCGGACGCCTCGCCATCTCCGCCGACCTCGACTACCGCGATCTCGGCGCCCGCCTGCACCGTCTGACCTTCCTTGGCCAGGATCTCGCGCAACACTCCTGTCACCGGGGCGGGCACCTCCGCGCTGACCTTGTCGGTGTCGACCTCGAGCATGGGCTCGAACTCGACCACCTTGTCACCCGGCTGGACGAGCCACTTGGAGATGGTCCCCTCATGAACCGACTCCCCCAGCTGCGGCATCACAACGCGGGTGGTCTTGGCCATCGCGTTAGAACGCCGCCAGCTCGCGCAAGGCCGCGGCGATCTTCTCCGGGTTCGGCATGAACAAGTCCTCCATCGCCGGGGCGTAGGGCATCGACGGCACGTCCAGGCCACCCAAGCGCTTCACCGGCGCGTCGAGCCAGCGCCAGGCCTCGTCCGCGATCAGAGCCGCCACCTCCGACCCGACTGAGACGCTGAAGTTGTCCTCATAAAGAACGAGGCATTTGCCGGTCTTGCGGGCCGAGGCGATGATCGCGTCCTTGTCGAGCGGGTAGACGGTCCTCAGGTCGACGATCTCCACGCTAACGCCGTCCTCCTGCAGCACCTTCGCCGCCTCGAGTGCGTAATGGACCATCAAGCCGTAGCAGAAGACAGAGACGTCAGTCCCCTCCCGCACGGTGCGAGCGACCTGCAGCGGGATGAGGTACTCGCCTTTCGGCACCGGCTCCTTGAACATCCGGTACAGGCGCTTGTGCTCGAAGAAGAGGACAGGGTCGGGGTCGCGGATCGCCGCCAGCAGCAGTCCCTTGGCTTCGTATGGGCTGGAGGGGATCACGATCTTCAGCCCGGGCGTCGCAAAGCGAGCCTCGATCGACTGCGAGTGGTACAGAGCTCCATGCGCATGGCCGCCCATGGGCGCACGCACGACCATGGGCACCGCCCAGTCGCCGTCGCTGCGGTACCTGAACTTGGCGATCTCGTTGGTGATCTGGTTGAAGGCCATGTGGGCGAAATCGGTGAACTGCATCTCCGCAACCGGACGCTTCCCGGCGATGGCCAGGCCGAGCGCAACCCCGGCGATGGACGATTCCGCCAGCGGCGTGTCGATCACCCGCGCCTCCCCAAAGCGCTTGTAGAGGCCGTCTGTGACCAGGAACACGCCGCCCTTCTTGCCCACGTCCTCGCCCAAGACCATGACGCGCTCGTCGCGTTCCATCTCCTCGGTCAGTGCCGAACGAAGCGCCGAGACCATGTTCATCTCTTCCATTTCGATGTCCGGAGCCGGGTCGATGCCTTTCGGCACGTCGAGCCCATACACGTTGGTCAGGGCGTTCTCGGCGGGCGCGTCAGGTGACTCCATGCCTTCGCTGGTCGCCTTGGTCACCTCGTCCTTGACCCGCTCTTCGTACTCGGTGATCTCTTTCGCGCTCAGGACGCCCTCATCGAGGAGGCGCTTCTTGAACCGCTCGAGACAGTCGTTCTGCGCGAGAAGCTCGATCTCCTCCTGGGTCCGGTAGCGGCGCTGGTCGTCCTCGGACGAATGTGCTCCCAAGCGGTCGACCAGGCATTCGATCAGCGTCGGGCCTTCACCCGCGCGTGCTCTGGCGACAGCCTCCTTGGCGACGACGTAGCAGGTCACCGGGTCGCGACCGTCGAGAGTCACTCCCGGGAACCCATAGCCCGCGGCGCGCTGCGCGACGTACTCGATCGCGTACTCCTTTCGAAAGGGCGTCGAGATCGCGAAACCGTTGTTCTCGCAAACGAAGATCTCAGGGAGCTTGTAGATGGCCGCGAAGTTGAAGGCCTCGTGCGCGTCGCCTTCCGAGCCCGCGCCCTCGCCGTAGCAGGTCATCAAGACCTTGTCGGTGCCGTCCATCTTCAGGGCGTAAGCCACGCCCGCGCCTCTCACCAGCTGTGTCGCCACGGGCGACCCGCCCGACGTGATGTTGAGCCGCGTATCCGAGAAATGACCCGGTGTCTGCTTGCCGCCGGATGCCGGGTCCGCCGGCTTCGCGAGCACCGCGAGCATGAGGTCGAGTGGTGTCACTCCCATGCGCATGCACAGGACGACATCGCGGTAGTAAGGGGAGGCCCAGTCGTACTTCGGCTTTAGCGGCCAGCTGACGCCGATCTGCGCTGCCTCGTGACCGGCGCACGAGATGATGAACGGCGCGCGGCCCTGGCGATTGAGCACCTGGAAGCGGTAGTCGACCTGACGCCCGAGAAGGATGTAGTTGAACCATGTCTTCAGGGTCTCTTCGTCGAGGTCGGTGTCACGCCAGGCAACAGGCTCCTGGAAACGCCAATCAGGGCTGAAGGTCGGGCCTTTGGTCTTGACCGTGGTCGCCATTGCTAAATGTGTATCGCGCGTCCGTCCACGGCGAGGGCGGCTTCCATCACGGCCTCGCTGAGGGTGGGGTGGGGGTGGATGTTGCGCCCGAGCTCCCAGGCATCACCCTGGAACAGCTGGGTCAGCGCCGGCTCCGCGATGAGCTCGGTGGCGCTTGGCCCGACCACGTGCGCGCCCAGGAGCTGGCCGGTCTTGGCATCGGCTACCAGCTTCACGAAGCCTCCAGTCTCGCCGTGGATGATCGCCCTGCCGAGCGCGCTGAAAGGAAACTTTCCGGCCTTGACCTCGCGACCCTTCTCGGCGGCCTGCTTCTCGGTGAGGCCGACCGACGCGATCTGCGGGTGTGAGTAGGTGCATCGGGTCACGAGGTCCTGCTCCATCGGAGCCACGCGCTGGCCGGCGATGTCCTCCACCGCGGTCATGCCTTCGTGCGCAGCGGCGTGAGCCAGCAGGAATCCTCCGACCACGTCTCCGATGGCGTGGATCGACTCGACCGGGGTGCGCATCCACTCGTCGACTTTGATGAACCCGTTCGGATGCGTCCCCACGCCAACCTGCTCGAGCCCGATGTCCTTGGATCGGGGCGCGCGGCCGACAGCCACCAGGAGCTGATTCGCCCAGACCTCGCCTTGCTCGGTGTCGACGGCGACCCCGCCGCGGGCTTTCTTGGCGCCCTTCACCTTGACCCCCACGCGACAGTCGATGCCTGCCTTCTTGAACGACGCGAGCAGCTCTTTCGAGATGTCCTCGTCCTCGAGCGGCACCAGGCGGTCGAGGCCCTCGAGCAGCGTCACCTTGACCCCGAGCTGGCTGTAGAGGGTCGCGAACTCGACCCCGACGGCGCCCGCGCCGATGATGCAGATCGACTCCGGGATCTTCGCGGACAGGGTGGCGTGATCGGAGGAGATGACGAACTCGCCGTCGAACTCGAGCCCGGGCAGCGCCTTGACGTCGGATCCGGTGGCGACGATCAGGTTCTTGGCTTTGAGCTGCTTGGCTCCGATCTCGATTGTGTTGCGGTCGCGCAGGCGCCCGCGTCCGCTGACGACCTCGATCTTGTTCTTCTTCATGAGGAACTGGACGCCTTTGTAGAGCTGCCCGACGACGGCGTCGCGGCGCGCCGCGATGCGCGAGTAGTCGAAGCGAACCTCGTCGGCCTCGATGCCGAACTCGGGCCCACGGGCCGCGATGCGGTGGTAGAGCTCAGACGACTCCAGCAGCGCCTTGGTGGGGATGCAGCCAACGTGCAGGCACGTGCCTCCAAGCTTGTCCGCCTCGACGAGGCCAACCTTCAAACCGAGCTGCGAGGCGCGGATGGCGGCCGGGTAGCCTCCCATCCCACCCCCGAGGATCAGCACGTCGAAGTCGTCAGAAGGCATGTGATCTAAGTGTAGAAGTCACCGCCGCCAGGCTTTCACTTGCAGCCGGGAGTCTGCAGGTTGGCTCGCGCCCGATCGAAATCGGCCTGGTCGGCGACCGGCAGGGACGCGGACGGATCGCCATACCTGTCAATGGCCCGGTAGTAAAGCGCCGGATTCGTTTCCACCGGCATCACAAGGAGGTCGGCCGCTCCGTTCGGGTCGAGGCAGCGGTCGCCCCGCTCGGCGGCCAGCGCCTGGAGGTCCGCCATCTGGCGCTGCATCTGGACCGTTTTGGCGGCGGCGAACTCGAAAAGCAATGAGCCGTTGTTGAATACAGCGAGGAAGAGGCATGCGACAAGCGCCGGCCGCCACGTCCCTCGCCAGGGCAGGCGGCGGGCGGCGCCGGCGAGCAGGATCAGCCAGAAGACCGCGCCGACGTAGACGTAGCGGCCGGCGCCGGACTGCTGGTAGCCGAGGTTCGCGCGCGATAGCCCGGTGACCAGATAGAAAGCGATGAGTCCCGCGGCGACGCCAAGCGATAGCGGGTCGAGCCCGTCGCGCCACCAGCCGAAGCCGACCGCGCCCGCCCCGAGCATGAGCAGAGGGAGGCCGACAAGGCCGCCCTCCCCGATGAGGCCTGCAACACCTGAGCCCAAGCCCCACACCGTGTACACGGGCAGCGCGAGGACGTTGGAGGCCGCGTTTGGAGAGGTTGTCGCTGCGAAACGGCCATATCCCAGGAACCAAACGCCGAAGAGGATGGCCACTGCGACGAGCCAGATCAGGTCCCTGCGCCGTTGGCTTGTCGCAGCCAGCCTCACCCCCGCGGCGATGCCGAAGAAGAGCCCAACCGCGGAGAACATCAGCGAACCGGTCAGCAGCGCGGTGGCAATTGGCATCCTTCGCCGGGATGGAGCAGCCTCCAGCGCGAGCAGCGACGCGAGCCCGCAGGCAACCGAGCCGACAAAACTCACCTGGAAGGCCCAAAGCAGGTTCTCCCAGCCAGCGCCCAACACCAGCAGAACCGCAGCGCAGCCTATGCCGATGAGGTCGCCGGCGCGCCGGCGAACGAGCTCGAAGAGGAGCACCACGTTGGTCGCGTGAAGGGTGAGCAGGACTGCCATGTACGGCGAATACGTGCGCAAGCCGAAGGTCGCGAGCAGCGTCGCGTAGATGAGGCGTGGCAGCATCGCCGGGTGCCCGTTGTGGGGCTGCAAATAGCTGGCGGCGCTCCAGTCCGGCGCGGTGATGATGAACGTCCACTCGTCGAAATAGAAGGTGAACGTTCGCGACAGCCAGAGAATCGCAACTGAAGCGACGACGGCGGCCATGACGACAATGAGCCGCGCGTGCGGCACGCGGACCTCTGAGGCTGTCATGCGGCGGGCACCGCTGTCGGGAGGCTGGTTCGCGCCGGTACGACGAGGAACGCGAACCACACTGCGATCGCGATCAAGATGGGAAGCGGGCTCAGCGGCCACGCGAGCTCACCTGCCAACGCCACGACCAGGAGCCAGGCTCGCTGCCATCCCGGCGGGTTGTCCCGCCAGAAGAGCCAGGCGGCGAGCACCAGGATGGCGAAGTCCTGGAGGTGCCAGTACGTGGCGCTCAGCGCGCCGGCTACCAGCCCGAGCGTGAACAGGCGCGCCAGGCCTGCGCGGCGATTGACGTAGGCGCCCACCAGCGCGATCGCTGCGATTGCCGCGGCCGCTACATAGCTCAAAGTTCCCGGTCCGAGCAAGTAAGCCAGCGTGAAGTACCGATTGTTGGTGACCGTCTGTGCTTCGGTCAGCAGGCTGCGGTAGTCGCTCAACCCTTGAGCGCCGATGGCGATCAACGAGACGCCGGCCAGGATCGCCGCAGTGACGGCCCAAGCGGCCGCAATCCTCCACCTTCCGGCGACGAGGAGCACGGCGGGCAGCGCGAACGCGAGCTGTGGT
>VBIU01000242.1 GCA_005880945.1 Chloroflexota bacterium
CGGGTGGGAATTCGAGTTCATGCTGCTGGTCGGCGCGCTGGTGCTCGCGATCCTCGGCGGCGGGAAGTACGCGCTCGACCGCGTCATCTTCGGCATCTAGGCGCTCTCGGAGCCCCTTCATCCCCCGTCGCGACCCGCATTGATTCAATCCGGGTCGTCCGGCGCGACACGCTCTACCGCGGGCAGACGCCGCTCCCGATCGTCGTGCTGCAACGATCGAATGGCACCCAGCTCTGGATCGATGAAATGACAGGCGTGGAGGTGCTCTCGCGCGGCAATGCCGGCCCCAATCGGTGGTGGTGGCACATCCGACGGGGGGTCACACCACCGGCTGCATCGCGGCGCGCTCCGCTCCTTCCCCCACGACAACCCCCGTCGCTTTCCCCTGCTCCGCGATCTGACGCCGCAGCTCCCGAATCTGTTCGTCCGTGTGCCCCGCCGCCCGCAGTTTCCGATTCATCTCGACCGTCTTCACCGCGCCCTTGAGCGTCCCCAACGCCAGCAGCGCGCACCCCGGCCGCGCCTCGGCGATATCGCGGCCGAGGAGATCGATCATCTGCTCGGGAGGAAGGGACATGATCTCCTCAAACGACGGATGATCGCGATTGACGCGCTCGGCCAAAATCGACGCCGCAGCCTGGCTGAGCGTACACCCCACGCCCTCGAAGCTCACGGCGCCGATGCGGTCCACGCCCGGCTCGGCCTTCAGATACATCGTGATGAGGTCACCACAACCGGGATTGCCGCCCGGGACACGGGCATCAGCGTCGGGGAGCGTGCCGACGTGCCTCGGGCGACGATAATGGTCCACCAACCAGGCGAGACGCGTCTCCCGATCCATCAGGGCTTCTCGATGGGCGCCTTGACGACATTGCCCCACTCGGTCCACGAGCCGTCGTAGTTGCGCACGTTCTCGAAGCCGAGGAGATAGGTCAGCGCGAACCAGGTGTGCGAGGAGCGTTCGCCGATGCGGCAGTAGACCACCACGTCATCACTGGCCCCGAGCCCATTCTCGGCCTGGTACAGCGTCCGCAGCTCCTCAGCGGGCCGGAAGGTGTGTGTCTCGGTCGTGATGGCGCGGCCCCACGGAATGCTCTTCGCTCCCGGGATGTGCCCGCCACGCAACGCTCCCTCATTCGGATACTCGGGCATGTGCAGCCGCTCGCCGCGATATTCCTCAGGGCTGCGCACATCCACCAGCTTCCCGTGCTGCTTCACGTGCCGCTCTACCTCGGGGCGGAACGCGCGGATTTCGGAGTCGTCGCGCTCGCGCACTTTGATGTTGCCTTCGGGATAATTGGAGACCGTGGTGACGAGCTCCCGGCCTTCGTCCGCCCAGCGCAGCCGGCCGCCGTCCAAGATCCTGAGGTTCTCGACGCCGAACAGCCGGAACACCCAGAAGGCGTACGTCGCCCACCAGTTGTTCTTGTCGCCATAGAAGACGATCGTGGTGTCGTTGTTGATCCCCTTGGCACGCAGCAGCCGCTCGAAGCGCTCACGACCGACGTAGTCGCGGAGCAGGGGATCGTTGAGATCGGTCACCCAGTCGATCTTCACGGCGCCGGGGATGTGCCCGGTCTCGTACAGCAGCACGTCCTCGTTCGACTCCACGAGGCGGACTTTGGGATCGTTGCGATGGCTCTCGACCCATTCGGTCGAGACCAAGACCTCGGGGTGGGTATAGCCACGCGTGGCGATGTCAGTTACGGCAGCTAGGGTCTGCGGCATGACTCCTCCTCCTATTAGGTCAAATAAAAACGGCTGCGGTTCCCAAGCCTCCGGGACCACAGCCGCGCAAGAACTCCAAATAGGATGCTCTAAACGATAGCCGAGTACGTCCCGGACATGGGATGCATGCTACAGGGGCAAGCTCCTGCACCGCAGACGGTGACTGTCGTATATGTCATCATGCGGTAATTAGACAGGTGAGTAACCGACGTCAAGAGGTGCGATGTCGCTTTTCTTCTAGACCACGTCGCGCTCAAAATGTCATAGCGTGACCCCGGTCGGTCACGCCCTCTTGTTTCATGCGCAAGACGCCGCTACTCGCGATCGGGATGCTCGCCCTGCTTCCATGCCGGCCGGCGCACGCACAGGACACGCTCGAGTACGCGGTGAAATTCGTGTGCGGCCGCTCGAGCGGCGGGCCCGGCGCCCCCGTCGCACCGGGCACCTACTTCACATCGATCAACATCCACAATCCGAACCGCGACAGCCTGGTCTTTCAATTCAAGGTCGCGGCGCCCCCATTTCAATTTTTTCCGTTGGTTCTGCGAAGCGATCAGGCCCTCAGCGTCACCTGCTCACGAATCCAAAAGATCCTCGGGGGCGCCCCCTTCGCGGAAGGATTCGCGGTCTTCCATAGCCGGCTGCCGCTCGATGTCGTCGCCGTGTACACCGCGATGGGGGTGGGCGGGCTCGTGAGCACGGAGGAAGTCGTGCGCACGCCGGCGCGTACGATCGCGACGACTCCCGCATGCACGACCACGACGGCGAAGCCGTGGATACCGGACACGTTCCCGCCTGTCCTGGCGCGCCACGGCGTGTGGGGCGCGAACACGAGCGACATCTTCTCCGTCGGATT
>VBIU01000243.1 GCA_005880945.1 Chloroflexota bacterium
GTGCGCTCGGCCGTGAAGCCGTTGTGGGACGATCTCTACGCCGCGGGAGCGGAGCTCGTTCTGAACGCGCACTATCGCGTGTATGAGCGGTTCGCGCCGCAGACGCCCGCGGGGGTGGCGGACGCGACGAACGGGATCCGACAGTTCACCGTGGGGACCGGCGGATCGACCATCGATACGTTCGGGACCCCGATCGCGAACAGCGAAGTCCGGGCGACGAACCTCTTCGGTGTCTTGAAACTGACGCTGGCGGACGGGAGCTACAGCTGGCAGTTCATTCCCATCGCGGGCCAAACCTTCACTGATACGGGCAGCGGCACTTGCCACTAGGACGGGCATGATGCGTTCTGCAGTCCGGTGCAGATCGCGTCTGCTTGCGATGCGGCGGGAAGTACGGTCGGACTTGTAACCCATCTGATACAAGACGCGAAACCACGCGGCGGCCACGCCGTCCTTCAATGACCAGGCCCGAAAGCTCCGTTCCTTGAAGGGGTTCCGCTTCTGCCCCGGCCACTGCGAGGGGCAGGGAAGGCACAAGACTTGTAATCCCTGCGGAGCATAACACCCCGTCCTAAGGATTCATGCGCCCCAAAATCGTCCTAGTTGCACGACTCGGTATCCTGCTGGCGATCGCGACCTGTACCGAACCCCAAGAGCCGACTGTTCCTCGGCCAATCGGTGGAGCGACCGCCGACGTCGTCGGGAGTGATCCAGTGTTCGTCGGCGCGGGCGACATCGCGGAATGTGACCGTCACAGCTACGACACGGATACGTTGCTGCAGGGAATCCCCGGAACGGTGTTTACGGTCGGCGACAACGCTTACCCCAACGGCGCCGACGCCGACTACACGAATTGCTACGACCCGTCCTGGGGGCGGGAAAAGGCGCGCACCTATCCTGCCGTCGGCAATCACGAGTACTATCTCGGCAACGCGAACGGGTACTTCAACTATTTCGGGACGTCGTTCGGGTACCCGAACGGTTACTACAGCTACAACCTCGGCGCCTGGCACATCGTCGTCCTGAACAGCAGCGGCGACCCCAACGTCTCCACTGCCGATGGTTCGCCGCAGGTACAGTGGCTAAAGGCCGATCTCGCCGCGAATACGAGCTACTGTACCCTCGCGATCTGGCACCACTCGCGCTTCTACTCGCCGCTCTCGACGTCAGATCCCGGCGTAGACGACGATACGAAGCCCCTGTGGGTTGCTCTCTACAACGCCGGCGCTGACGTAGCGCTCACCGGTCACGAGCATCAATACGAGCGCTTCGCTCCGCAGGACAACGATGGCAACCTCGATCTGCAAACAGGTTTGCGGTCGTTCGTGGTCGGCATGGGAGGAGCAGGTCTTTCGGGTCCGAACTTCACAAGTACGCGTCGCAACAGTGAGGTGAAAAACGGCGTGACGTGGGGCGTCTTCAAGATGACGCTCCATCCCACCAGCTACGATTGGCAATTCATCCCCGTCAAAGGTCAGACCTTCACCGACGCGGGCAGCGCGTCGTGCCACGGCACACGGCCGGTCGTGAGCGCGGGGTACGACCAGGTCGTCGCGCCCAACGTTCCGCTCAACCTCATCGCGACGTTCACAGACGTCGACAACAGCAGCCCCTGGAACTACACCATCACCTGGGGTGACGGGTCCACGACGAGCGGCACCGTCGCCACGCCCGCCGCGGTCGACAGCATCCAGGCGACTCATGCCTACACGGGAACCGGTCAGTATGTGCTGAGCTTGGCCGTGACCGACAATACCGGGCTCACGGGCTCGAGTTACGCGAACGTGACCGTGACCAACGACAACATCCTGGTGGCCGCCGGCAATATCTCGCGGTGCGATACCCAGAACGACGACCGGACCGCCGATCTGCTC
>VBIU01000246.1 GCA_005880945.1 Chloroflexota bacterium
CCTTCTTTCAGGCGCTCGGCGATGGTCGCGCTCGACTGCGAGGCGTTCACACCTTCGTCCCAAACGATGGGCAGGGCTTCGAGCGCGGTCTTCGCCCGCCACCAGGTGTCGGCGACGACGGCGACGGCGCCGTCGTTCACCTTGACGGCGCGGCGCACTCCGGGCATGCCCGAAACCTTGGCCTCGTCGTAGCTCACGAGTCTGCCGCCGAACACGGGGCTCGCCTTCACCGCCGCGTGCAGCATGCCTGGCAACTTCAGGTCGATCGCGTAAACCAGGCTGCCGTTGAGCTTCATCGCGGTGTCGAGCCGCTTGATCGGTTGGCCGGCGATCTTCCAGTCTTTCGGGTCCTTGAGCTTGATGCTCTTCGCATCCGGAGGCGTCAGCTTCGCCGCCGCAGCGGCGACCTTGCCGTAGCTCGTCTTGCGGCCTGAAGGCGCATGGGTGATGACGCCGTCGGCGACGCTCAGCTCGCCGACCGGCACTTTCCATTGGTCGGCCGCCGCCTGCACGAGCATCAGGCGCGCCGCGGCACCACCGCGACGCACATAGTCCTGCGAGCCTCGAATGCCGCGGCTGCCGCCGGTCGCCATGTCACCCCAGATGCGCTTGCGGGCGAGGTTCTGGCCGGGACTGACCCACTCGACGGCCACTTTCTTCCAGCCGCACTCGAGCTCCTCGGCGACGAGCTGCGCGAGCCCGGTCTCCGTGCCCTGCCCCATCTCCGAGCGCGCGATGCGGACCACGCAGGTGCTGTCGGTCCTGACCACGACCCAGGCGTTGACCTCGGTGCCGGCCGCAGTCGCCGCCTCGGCCGATCCGATGAACGGAAGCTTGAATCCGAGCGCCAGCCCGCCGCCCGCGGCTGCGGAGCTCACGATGAACTTGCGGCGCGAAAGATTCGCGGCTTTTTCGCTGAATGTCTTTTTCATGGTCGTCTCCTCAGGCTTTCTTCGCCATGTCAGCGGCCATGTGCACGCCCGCGCGGACGCGCTGATAGGTGCCGCAGCGGCAGATGTTGGTCATCGCCGCGTCGATGTCGGCGTCGCTCGGCTTCGGATTTTTCTTGAGCAGCGCGGCGGCCGCCATGATCTGCCCCGACTGGCAGTAGCCGCATTGCGGCACGTCGAGCGCCGCCCAGGCCTTCTGCACCGGATGGGAGCTCGTCGCGGAAAGTCCTTCGATGGTGACGATCCTGTCGCTGGGCTTGATGGCGCTGATCGGAATGGAGCAGGAGCGCCGCACCTCGCCGTTGATGTGCACGGAACAGGCGCCGCACTGCGCGACGCCGCAGCCGTACTTCGTGCCGGTCAAGCCTGCCTGCTCGCGGATGACCCACAGGAGCGGCGTCCCGGCCTCCACCTGCACGTCGCGGACCTTGCCGTTGATATTGAGTTTTGCCATGAACGTCCTCCTTTGACTTTACGGTGAATCTTATATGAGAAAACCAGGTCATCCAAGGACTGCGACTCCCTTGGCCATGAGCGCGGCGAACAGGATTATCAGGACCACCCCCGCGAGCTCCCAGTGAATGACGGAGCGGATCGAGGCTATCTTGCGGTCGGTCACCGTCGGCATCTGTCCCTGTTTCAGAGACTTACCCCAGGATAGAAACTCGCGCGTGGGGTAGATCGAGAGCAGTCCCACGATCGCGAAGAGGGACAGCTTGGCGATGAAAGGCACGCTGTGGAAGTAGTAGGACGCGCCCTTCTCGAAATAGAAGACCCGAAGCAGGCCGATGACCAGCACCACCCCCGACGACATGCCGAAAACCATGTCGACGAGCCGCAGCTTCCGGGCGGATCCGAGCGTAAGCTCGCCCCGGATCAGAACGAATTCGACCCCCAGGGCGGCGACCAGGGCGAAGGCCGCGAGGTGGTGGAGAAAGGCGAAGAAGGGAGTCATCTGTCAGACCTCATTGTTCTCTCGCTCAGATCCGCGTGTCTACCGCAATCCAGTTCACTTCCCAAGTCTTGCCGCCATCTTCCGAGAATGACTGCTCGAACCGGCAGGAATTCGACGTGATGTCGGAGATGACGAATCGAACGAGGATGGCCCGGCCGTTGAGAGTCTCATGGTTGAAAAACTCTCCGCGCCCGTTCGTGAACCGGCCGATGGCCGGTGGGCTCATCGAGCCGCTGCCGAGACCGGAAAAGTTCAGGCTCCACTGGCGAGACTGCGGGTCGTACAGACGAAGGCTCAGTCCTTCGAAGTGTCCCACCGGTCCATCGACGACAAGTTCAACCAGATTGGCGCGACCATCCCAGACCTTCCTGACGACCGTGGTCCCTTGGTATTCGACCCACGTCGTTGAGCCGGTAGCAAGCGTCTTAAGTGGGTCTTCCACGTGCCGAAGTGGAAGTCGAAATCGTGCTGGCCGTCACGTTGCTGGGATGTCGCGGAGCTTCGTTTGTCCCCTTCTGTCTGCGCAAATCCAGTGTGTGCCTGGAAGGCGAGAATCAGAGCGAACGACCGGACAGCGGTTCGCGCAGCCGTTGCGTGCATGACATTGCTCCTAGAGGATGGTGAATCTCCGGGATTTGGCGGCACAGAAGTCACCGAGTGTTACTTTCCTTCATCCATCGCCCATCGGCAAGGACAACCGAGGTCTCGATCTGCCTCTCGGGGATCGACCAGTATGTCCTGAGCAGGCGATCCTTGTGGCTGCTCGGGACGACCGTGAATCCGTTCCGTCGATAGAACTCGATGGCCCACGACGCAGCAGCCCAGGTGCCGATCAAAACGGGTTTGCCCGTGTGGCCCTGTACATGCCGCAAGAGGCTCGTCCCCACGCCCTTCCTCTGCGCGCTTGGCGTGACGTAGGCGTGGCGTATCAGAGCGACCTCTCCCTTGTACTGAATTCCCATGACTGCCAGCAGACGCCCGTTTTCCTCCGCCACCCAGAAGACGACGCCATCCGCAATCTCCTTCTCCAGTTCGTCCGCCGGCATATAAGGTTCCCGCCACCGGTCGGCCGGTATCACCCCTCGATAGGCCTGCGCAGCGTCGTTGACAATCGCCAACATCGCCGCCGAATCCGCTTCCACACTTTTTCGAATTAGCACCACCTGACGTCTATGCGCACGCTGGACACCAATGTAGCAAACGCCGCATCTTCGGCGGCCCTAGCGGTCTTCCCATCAGACACCTCCCTCAAAAGCGTTAGGTGAAAGTGTCTACTTTATCGGGTCAACTTCTGCGTCCGAGTGGGGCGTGCGGTTAGACCGCAATATTGGATAGGTGGTACCTACGGAACGATGTCTGATGATGCGTCACTCCCAGAGGTCGACTTGGTCTTGAACCTAAATGCTAAGACGGCGGCCACAATTGGTATCGTGACACCAATGGCAATTTGTAGACCCCACCATTGACCTAGCATAGCTCGCTCACTCGAGAAATCGAATAGAAATGACGCGAAGTAGCTGAGCACATAGTATGTAACGGCGAAAATCCCGATCCGGGACAGCCATACTCCAAATGAAGCACCCCAAGTGAACACGATCAACGAGACCCCGGCACCTAGGTTTGCGATCCCTACGACCACTAAGAACAACATGCTCCTGCCAACGAAGATTGCCAGGGGGTCGGCGTCCGCATTCGCGAACGGAGAGAACACCTCTAACGCCGCAAAGAGTTGCAACCTCCTCAGTCCTCCGGTGGTTCGCATTTGCGGTCTAACGTTCGACATGAGCGGCAGACATCGGCTTGCCGATGGCTGTCCGCTCGATGGAGGGGTTGGACGTCATTGAAGCACCCACTTGTAGTCGAGATTAGTCCAAACTTCTACGGGAACCCCGTTTCTAACGGCGGGCCTGAAGCACATTCGCTTCGCGTCCTCCACTGCAGCCTCATCGAGTCTACGATAGCCACTGGAACGCTCAACAACAACGTCTCTTGCCCTTCCTTCGTGGGA
>VBIU01000023.1 GCA_005880945.1 Chloroflexota bacterium
TGGTGGCAGAGTTGAAGTCGGGAGTGAGCCGGTTCTTGGTCACGGCGCAGGCGACCCCGGACGCGGTGTCCACATAAGCGAAGCTGCCCCCCGCGCCGCCCACCCCAAACGAGGTCGAGGCGTCGTCCGAGCTCCAGCCAAGACGGCCGATGGAGTAACCGAGCGCCCACTTGGTCGGCATGCCGAATATTGCATCGGTGCCGCTCATCGCCAGAGCTGTCGCATCCCGCAAACGCGCTGGCGTGATCAGCCGGACGCCATCGACAGAATCGAGCATCGCTGCGTACATCCGGGCCATCGCCCGCGCCGACGTCTTGCCGCCCGCCGGGATGTCGGCGGCCAATATGTCTGTGCGATTGCCGAGCGCGGCGGTTGGCATCAACGACATTGGTGCGGCCTTGAACATCGGGAGGTCTGGCGGCATCGAGGACATCATTTCCGCCGCGTCTTGTGGGGGCTGGGCATCCTCCAGCCGGGCAAGCCGGCGGTGCTCGGACACAGGCATGCCGAAGTAGATTTCGCCGGCAACCCCCAGCGGTGTCGATATCTCGTCGACAAGGACCCGCGAGATCGGGTTGCCGGTGGCGCGTCGAATCACCTCGCCGACGATGTAGCCGAACGTGTAAGCGTGGTACCCGATCTGGGTGCCAGGCTTCCACCACAACTCAGAGTCGGCGATCGCCGCGCACATCTTGCCCCAGTCGCACAGGTCCTCCATCGTCGTGCTGAGGGGGATGCCAGGCACGCCGGCCGAGTGCGAGAGCACGTGGCGGACGGTGACTTCCTCCTTGCCGTGAGCGCCGAACTCGGGCCACAGCTCGACGACCGGGGTGTCGTAGCCGAACTTCCCGCGCTCCACGAGCATGTGGGTCAGGGTGGATGCCGCGGCCTTGCAGATCGAGAAGTTGTAGAAGGGCGTGTCCGAGGTGACCAGCCGGCCCGAGTCTGGGTCCGCGACGCCCGCAACGACGTCGATGACCTGTTCTCCATGGTGGTACACGGCAACCTGCATCCCACGCTCAGCTCCGGATTCCACCAGCTCGTCAATCGCTCTCTGAACTTTTTTCTGAACGTCGCTCACCGACCCTACCCTCCTGTGCTTTCGAGGAACGACTCCATGGTTGATGCCAGCGCTGGTGACGAGAAGATGTTGTAGTGCGTGAGGCCCGGGAGGATGGCAAGGCGCGCGTTCGAAATCCCCGACCCGTCCCAGCCACCGTCGCGCTGGCCGCCACCCAGCAGCCTGAAGAATTCCACAGCATGCACGGTCTGAACCGCATCTGCATCGCCGAACACGAGCATGGTCGGTGCCTCTATTTTCGCCAGGTCCTTTGACCAGTCGTAATCCTGCGCAAGCAGCGCACCCAGCTTGGTGAGGAGCACTGGCCAGTCTTCCGGGTTGGGCGCGATGCTCGCGTATTGCTGGTACATCGGGGTCTCCTTCATGAACTCCGCGGCCTGGGGACCCAGCTGGGCCTGTCCCGCCAGGATCTCCGGATACCAACCGTCGCGTTTGAACGGGGTTGAGATCACAACCAGCCTCTTGACGACGTTCGGATGGCGGATCGCCGTCCGCAGGGCAACACCTCCGCCCAGCGAATCACCGGCGATATCGGCCTTCTGAATGCCCAGATCCTTGGCCAGGGCGCCGATGTCGTCGGCCATCGAGTCGAAGCTCAGCGGCCGGTCGACGTCCGCAGTGCGCCCATGGGCCTGCAAATCGACGGCGATTACCTGCCGGTGCTCGGCCAGCTTCGATAGGACCGGGCCGAACATCCCCATCGAGCCGAGACCGCCATGGAGCAGGATCAGCGAGTCACCCGCTCCGTGGATCTCGTAGTAGAGGTTGAGTCCGTTGACCTTGGCGTACCCGGTTTTAGAAGGAGACATTGTCGTTCGTTCCTCCGAGGATCTTGTTGACAGGAAGCCTCTTCAGGCTATCCGCGTCCCGCGCGCTCGGGCTTCTCCAAAACTGCTCGGTCTCAAGCTCCGCGTCGTTGGTCGGACTCTTGGTTCAGGACGTTCTCGAGGCACGTGGCTGGGGAGGCAGGTAGGCCGGGCTGGAGCCTTCCCGACGATTTGCTCCATCAAAGTTGCAGCAAGCCAGCGCTCATCGTCATCCGGGCGACCATCCAGACCTCATAACTAACTCCTGGTAGATGTTTGCCCGCGCGAGCGCCCGCAATAAGGCGCCCCTCGCCTGTGCGCATCTAACAGTTCCGCAGCCGCACTTGCTGCCGGATATGCTGACGCCGCGTGTTCGGTTTACTCCGTCTGCTGCGCTTCAAGTGGACCTACCTGATTGCCGGCGCACTGCTCCTCGGCCTCGGGCTTATCGCTTACGGCAGCGCCCATGCCAGCCAGCCGGTGGAGATCGACGGAGCCATCAGCGACTACGTGGAGCACACCCGCGACGGCGCCTACTCGTACAACACTTTGCAGCTCGCCGGCGACGACAAGACATACACGCTCGACAAGAACACATTCCATGCGGCCCTGCCCGACGACCTTTACAAGGATGGCAAGACCTCGATCTGGATCGATCAGGGCTCGACCACGATCATCGCCATCACCCTCTACGACCAGAACGACCAGAACCCGATCAAGTACACCACCACTCACTTCGATAATCCGCAATCCGAGCTCTCGGACACCCAGGGCAGCGGAATCACCGGTGCCGCGATTGGAGTGGCGTTGATTGCAATCTTCGGTGCCTGGTTTGTGGTGGAGCGGCGCCGCCGGAGCCTGTTACCGGCCGGCGGGCCAGTCGTTGGAGCGATGGCAGCTTCGCCAGGATCAAGCGTCGGCGTTTCTCGCGATGGAAAGTGGTACTGGGACCTGGCGCAGTGGCGCCCGGTGTCCGAGGACGGCCGCTATCGATGGGATGGAACGCAGTGGCAGGAGATGGGCACTGTGTACTCGGCGAAAGGGGTTCCACCTCCACCCGCCGGCTGAAGCCGCGGGCGCTCGCTGCATCAGGGTGGTGGCTGGGGAGGAAGGATTCGAACCTTCAACCTTCTGATCCAGAGTCAGCTGCGCTACCGTTGCGCCACTCCCCAACAGGCAAGATCGGCCGCCTATTCTAACCAGCCCTTGCAGCCGCCCCGGGGTCGGTTTTCCACACGCTGTCCCCAGGCTTGTCGCCAGTCGCCAGGCGGCCACATCCTGCCTGCTGTCTGCTGTGATCGCAAGCTACCCCGAACTGGGCCAGCGGACCTCGGCCACCACCGGTGGCAGGCGGCAGCGGCGGCGAAGCCGCCCCCAATCCACAGGCTCGACCGGGTCTACTCGCTCCCTTCGCGGGCGCCCGTACCGGTTCGAACAGCTTTCGGCCGCGAGGTCATCCGGATCGAGAGCGGGGGTGGCGTCCCCATCAGGCGCTCGAAGCCCGACTCCAGGAGAGTCTTCGCCCGGTAGAGGTTGATCGCCCAGCCAACCCCGAAGACGCGATCGCTGAAGAGGCGGTCGGACGCCGGGTTCCAGTAGGCGTCGCGGATGCGGTCCCATGTCGGCGGTCGAAAGTCATATGGGACGATCCCGATCACACGGCCATGCCAGGTGCGTTCAGCCTCAGGCTTCGAGAGCTCGGTGGCCACCGCACCGACCACCAGCGCGACCGCCGTGAGCCGCATCAGCCGACGTATTCCGCGCAAAGTCCCCATACTTCAATTGAAGCGTAGTCCACAGTAACCTTGCATGTTCTGAATCCGTTGTCGCAAGCGGGGTAGATGGCCACAAGGCTCCAGTCCACGACGCGCCTGCTCCGGTGGCTAACGCCTGGTCTCGAGATCAAGCGCTGGCTTCTGCTCCTCATGTTTGCGGAGCTGGTATTGGTCCTTGGGTTCGCTTACGGACTCAAGGCGCTGTACAGCTCTCTCGAGCTGCCGGGCCAGTTCTACTACATAACCCTGCAGTTCTGGCCTTACCCCCTGCGCGCGCTGATCTTCGGCGCGCTCGGAGTCGGACTGCTCGTCTTCAGTTATCTGAAGCTGACGCAGTCGGTCCTCGGACCGTTCTTGCCGGGCAGCAGCACCAGCAGCATGGTTGAGGTCATCCACGCTTTTCGGCTGAAGAGCCGCGGCCCTCGCATCGTCGCGATCGGTGGAGGGACGGGTCTCAGCTCGCTCTTGCGCGGCCTGAAAACCTACACCTCCAACCTTTCGGCGATCGTCACCGTCGCGGATGACGGGGGCTCGTCAGGAAGGTTGCGCGACGAGTACCGCATCCTGCCCCCCGGCGACTTCCGGCAGTGCCTCATCGCGCTGGCCGACGCCGAACCTCTCATGAAGCAGCTCTTCGACCACCGATTCAAGGAGGGATCGCTCGACGGCCACTCCTTCGGCAACCTCTTCATCATGGCAATGGCCGACGTCACGGGTAACTTCGAGCACGCTCTGCGCGAGTCCGGCAAGGTGCTGGCCGTCAAGGGCACGATCATCCCCTCCACGCTGCAAGACGTGACGCTGGTCGCATCGATCAACGGCCACGAGGTGGAAGGCGAGTCCAAGATCCCCAAGCAGAACGCGCCGATCAGCCAGGTCTTCCTGAAGCCCGACGGCGCCCAGCTGAACCCCGAGGCGGCGCAGGCCATCCTGAACGCCGAGCTGGTGACCATCGGACCCGGGTCGCTGTATACGTCGATCCTGCCCAACCTTCTGGTCGAGGGCATGGTCGAGGCGATCAAGGCCTCGCCGGCGCTGAAGGTCTACATCTGCAACCTGGCGTCGCAGCAAGGGGAGACGGACGGATACGACGTCGACGACTACCTGAGGGTGATCCGCGAGCACGTTGGATCGAACATCTTCGACTTCGTGCTGGTCAACTCCAACAACGCGCACATGCCGACGGGAGGCCAATCGCAGGTGATATTCAGGCCCGAGGACTCATCCAGGCATCCGGACGTTCGCTTCATCGGCGCGGACGTGGTCAACGTCAGGATTCCGTCGCATCACGATCCGGATAAGCTCGCGCGTTCGATCATGCGGAAGGTGTGGCAGGCCTGATCTTCGCCGCCGTCTCGGCACGCTGCGCTCGCAGCCGGCTGACCACCTCGACGACGATGGTCGTCGCAGCGACATAGAGGATCGACACGAGAGCATCCACGACGTAGTGCTCGCCGAGGTAAACGATCGAAATGAAGACCGCCGCGCTCCACAGGACCAATCCCAACGCCAGGAGCTTGTATCTCTGCCACGCGTAGACCGCGGCCAGCATCGGAAAGGCTGCGTGGAGAGAAGGGAAGGCCGCAAAGGGATTCGAGTTGAAGCTGTGATAAAGCGGGCTGACGAGCGTGTATCCCCACAGCGCGTGGACTGTCTGGTCGTTGATCTTGACCACGTCATGCAGCTGATACCACGGAGGCGCGCTCGGCCAGAAGAGGTACGTCACGAATGCCATGAAGCACATGAGGAGGAGAGCGGCAACGAATCGCCAGTAGTACTCGCGGCTGGTCACCCAGAAAACGAATCCGACGACGATCGGCAGGACGAAGTGCATGAAGTAAAAGAACAGCGCGACCACGTCCTGGAGGCCGACCACACCGGGGTGGTAGAAGTCGTGCTGCAGGGTGAGTGTTGGGATCGTGCCCGCGAACACCCATCGCTCCATTCCTGATAGGTCGTGTGGGGCGAAGTTGGTCTTCGCGGCGAAGCCGCGCATGGCCTCGTACGCGAAGAACAGCAGAAGAAAGGGGGTCCAGTCGGCGATGAACGTCCGGCCGCGTCCGAGCGCGACGGCGATGACCAGCAGGACCAGAGCGACCCACTCCGGCTCGATCGAGACGCCTTGCCAGAGCATCACGCCGAAGATCAGCGCGAGATAGACGACACTGCCGATGAGCAGGAGTCGAGGCCGGCGCGCCGGCGCCGGCTTGGTTTCAGCCGGTGCGGACAACTGCGACCGCGGCGATTTCGACGGTGACCGAGAACGGCAGCGAGTTGACTCCGACGGCCGCTCGCGTGTGCCTGCCGGCATCGCCCAGGACTTCGACCAGCAGCTCCGAAGCCGCGTTGAGCACCTTCGGCTGATCGCCGAACTCGGGAGTCGACAGGACGAAGCCTGTCAGCTGGGCGACTTGCTCCACATTGGCCAATCCGGCCGCCGCCTCCATCTGGGCCAGGAGGTTGAGCGCGCACACACGTGCCGCCCTCTGGGCATCCTCGACGCTGACCTCGTCCGGGCAGCGGCCCGTGAGTCGCTTGCCGTCCTGGACCGGCACCTGGCCCGCGATGTAGAGCAGTGACCGTCCACCTCCCATAGGCACCAGCACGGTAGGTACATACGAGGCGACGGCGGCAGGCGCGGCCGGCAGGTTCAGCCCAAGCTGCCGCAGCCGCTCGTGTGGATCAGTCAACTCGTGGGAGTCTAGTGGAGTCAGCCGCGGCGGCCGCGGAAGTGTGCGACCACGGCCATCACGATCACGACCATTGCAGCCAGCCCCACCAGGATGTATGGCGTCCGCGATGATGTGAGCAGCTGGCTGATGAGCGATGTTTGCGTCGCGCCAGGCGTCGTGGTCCTCGTGCCGCTGGTGGAGGGCGTGGCGGACGCGGGCGGTCCTTGAGGAGTCCCGCCCGTGTCGTGATAAGCCCAAAGCACTGCAACATGGTCGGCTGGGCGGAAGGTTGCAACGTACAGAATGGGAGCCTCCTCGTTCGAAACGGCGAGCGCTGTAACCGACGCCACCGGCGGCGCCAGCGATGCGAAATGGCGACCTGCATCGAGGGTCTTCCAGAGCCCGCCCGACGCGGATCCGCCGCCATCGCTGGCCGTGTAGTAGCGGTCGTAGTGCGTCGTCATGAACGCGACCTGTGTGTAGTCAGTCGAGGGCAAGAGGCCGCCACCGCTGTTAGGAGTGAAGGATGCGCCGTTGTCGCGAGATGTGAATAGTCCGGCATTCGTGCCGACCATCAAAGGTCTCACGTTGCTGGCCGGCGGGAGAGGGCCTGCGGCCAGGTACGACACCACCTTGCCGCTGATGGTGGCCCTCAGCTGCGCCCATGTGGCGCCGCCATCGGTGCTCTGGTACAGCGGCGTGCCGCCGACCGCGGAAACCGTGTCGCTGCCTGCGACCAGGCGAACGGGGTCGTGAATGGCGGCCACCGCCAGCGCGCCGATGCTGGTGTTGGGCAATCCTGACTGCCTCCACGCGAGGCCGTCCGCGCTGACGTAGACGCCGTGGTCAGTGCCTGCAGCGACAAGGGTGAGCGCGAAACCGAAAACGCGAACCGAACGCCCCTCCAACCCCTTCGCGGCAGCCCAGGTCAACCCGCCATCCCGGCTCACGAAAGCGCCCGACGCACGCGTGCCCGCCAGGACCAGGCCGACCTTGAGCGAGCTGAACGCCGCTGTGAGAAAGCCTGACGGCGCGGTGTCAGCGAGTTTCCAGGTCGATCCGCCGTCAGCGCTTCGGTACAGCGAACCCTCGGCAGTGCCCGCCACGACGATCTGGCTGTTGAAAGGATTGACGCCGACCGCGAAGATCGCGCGCTCGCCTTGCTGGGGCAATGGCGGCAAAGCGACCCATGTCGACGCGGGCAGGGGCGCCGCAAATACGGCGAGTCCGGCCCAGGCGCACCCGACCAGCGCCACAAGCGTCGCGGCAAGACGTTTGCGAGGAAGCGACACGAGCGTGCCGATTATCACCCAACAAGGTCCGGGGACGGGCCTCGGCGAGATGGCTCGCGATCACGACTCGACTTCGCTTGATTGCCTACAATCCCAACGTGCTGGCTCGTCTTAAGGCCTGGCTGCACCGGCCCGCAGCCTGGTTGGACCAGGCCGCGTTCAGCCCGGCCTCACTACGCGACGATTTGATCACGGGCATCGCGCTCGCCCCGACGATTGTCGCGGGCCTGGTCATCTTCAAGATCCGGGCGGTGGAAATGCTCGCGATCGCCCTTGCCCTCGGAATCGGCGCGCACCTCGTGGCGCGCTGGGTGTGGCGCCACGACATACCTCGGCCTCAACCGAGCGCCGTCATCGCTGCGATTGTTGGAGTCGCGCTAGTCGGAGGCGGAGCTTCGCTCGTGACTTCGGCCGAGATCGCGGTGCTGGCTGTGATCCTCGAGCTGCTCCGCGCGCGCTACATCTCGGCCATCCGCGCCCAGGCGGGACTCCTGGCTTTCGCCGCTGTCGCGATCGTAACCAGAGGTGCGCCGCTCGCCTACACCAATCCCGCGACCGGCAAACCGTTCCCCGACCCGATCGCGCTCTGGTACGTACAGCCCTCACTCCCAGCCTCGTACGACCCGGTCACGCTCTACGTGGGCAATGTCGCGGGACCCGTTTTCGCGACATCGCTGCTTGCGGTGGCCATCGGAATCGCATGGCTCGCCTATTCACGGCGCCTGAGCCTCGTGGTCGCCGTCGGCTTCCTGGCCGGGGCCGTGGTCGCGATCGGCGCCTTCCACTGGGATTACGTAGCCCACCTGGACAGCGGGCCGACGTGGTTCGTGGCCGGCCTGCTGCTGGCCGACCGGCGCAACCTCCCTGCATCGTGGGCGATCCGCCCGGTGCTGGGTTTGGGCGCCGGACTGCTCGCGGTCGGGCTTCGCGTCCGTGGCTATGGAATCGAAGCTGCGTTTCTAACCGTCGCCGGCGTGCAGGCGGTGATGGCGATCGTCGTCGTCCTGATGTGGGCAGCTTCGTTGGGCCGAGAGCGCTGGCAGAGAAATCGAAGGCTCCGTCAGCGTGAAGCTCAGCTTCGAGCGGTGAAGAGCGCCTAGGCGACGGAGAGATCGACTCGGGCCAGACCGAGGGTGGCGGCAATCTCTTCGGCGCGAGCGCGAATCAGCGGCCGCGCCTTGGCGGGCAGCGGTCGGAAGGGCTCGACCGCGATTCGCAGAGTTTGTTTGGCCACCGTGTGCGTCCAGGTGGCGGCAACTCGACCGTCGATGAGGACGACGGCTGAGATCCAACCTGCGACGCGACTCACCCTGGCGCGGTGGGCCGCGTCGAAGAGGTGGTCGCGGTCGGCGTGACCCATCAGGTATGGGTCGAATGCAGGCAGCAGCTGGAGGGTGAGGCTGCCTGGCGATCTGGATATCCGCCGCAGGTCGCCGGCCAGCATCTCCGCATGTCGACCTTCGATTGAGACGGGAACCAGCTCGTCCGCCAGGGCGGCCCATGCGTCCCTTCCGACACCGGTCCAGGCGCCCCACCATCGCGCGAAGTCCTGCTTGGTGGCGGGGCCGTATGCACGTAGGTAGCGCCGCGCCACTTCGGCGAGAGCCTCGATGGGGTCGAGGTCGCGCCAGGAACCGAGCCACTGCTGCGGCCGCGCAAACGTGACGCTCTGGCCGCGGCTCGGTCCGAAGCACAGGAGGCCGTTTCGCGCAACTGGCTTCAGCATGCCGCCCCAGCCCGACTTCAGGACGTTTTGAACGACCGTCCAATGCTTCGCCGATCGCGGTGAACAGCCCCGTCAGCTCCGGCTCGGTCAGCTGCGTGAACTTCAACCAGGCATTGAGGTTTCGAAGCCGGAACCTACCCATCGCGGCCGTGTAGATGGGCAGGTCTTTTGAGGGGACGAAGGGTGCCGCGCATCAGCCACGTCTTGACGAGGGACTTGTCCTTCCACAGCGCGGTCCGCACGTCTTTGACATTGCATTGGACGCGGACGCCGACCTGCAGCTCGGCGGCGGACATCAGCTGCGCTTGCGCTCCACCGATATCACCGACGACGCGTGCGAGGTCTTTCTTGGGCGCGCGTCGGATCAAATGATGGCCCGATAGACGAAAGGCATGGACCTGCGGCCAGCTGAGCTCCGCGACGACGGGCGTTTGGCCTTTCAACACCCACAATGATCGAGCACACCGACTGGCGGTGTCTTCTCAGTAGCTGTCTCTCGCCTCCACGAT
>VBIU01000245.1 GCA_005880945.1 Chloroflexota bacterium
GCGCCGGCGGATCGAACCACGTGGTCACCTCGCACGCGGCGATCTCCTCGCTCTTCACATCTCCACACGCCGGCGAGGGGGCGAGCGACGACTTTCGCATGGCGGAACGCGTCGATTTCTACGGCGTCTCGATCTATCCGAAGCACAACCGGCCAGAGACGCACTGGCCGGCATGGCAGCTGCTTGCCATGCTCGACTTCCAGCGCAGCGCCAATCGACCGAACCAAGGCTGGTATATCGGTGAGATGCAGGGTGGGGAAGGGAACATCGCGCTGCTGCACGGCGATCCCGTGACGGCGGCCGACCAGCGGCTCTGGGCGTGGTCGGCGATCGCCGCGGGAGCGAAAGCGATCAACGTCTACGCCTACTACCCGATGTCGTCCGGCTATGAATCGGGCGGGTACGGTCTGATCAATCTCGATGGCACGGTCACCGAGCGCGCCGTATCGCTTGGGCGGATCGCTCGGATTGTCGACGCCAATCAGCAGGTCTTCCTCGGTGCTCGTCCCGTGCCCGCGCGCGTGGCCATCGTGTACAACCCGCTCGCGCAGCTCGTCGGCGGGGCCGAGCGGCGCCAGGATTATCCCGAGGCGCACCGCAACTCCCTGATCGGCTACTACCGCGTGTTCGCGGAGAACAACATTCCGGTGGACTTCATTCACCGCACCGAGCTCGAACGCGGTGATCTCTCGCCGTACGCACTGATCATCGTGCCGTATCCGATCATGCTGACCCAGGCTGCCGCGACCGGCCTGCGGCATTTTGTGGAGCAGGGCGGCCACGCGGTGGCCGAGGCTCGCCTCGCCTGGAACGACGAGCGGGGCTTTGCGGCCGAAATCATCCCTGGCATGGGCCTGCACGAGGTATTCGGCGTCCGGGAGAAGCACGTCTGGATGCGGCGCGAGCCGCGGCTGACGTTCACTGATACCAGTGGCGTGCTGACGCGCGGCCTTGGTGAGCATACCCTGCGCGGTGCGCTGTACGCGAGCACGGTGGACGTAGTCGCGAAAGACGCGCGCGTGCTCGCGACGACGGATGGCGAGCCGGCGCTGGTCGAATCGCGTTTCGGCAAGGGCTCGACCCTGTTCGTGGGATCGTACATCGGATGGGGCAATCAACCGGAGCAGCAACCGGACAACACCGAATTCATTCGACGCTTGGTGGACTGGGCTGGGATAACGAAGCCCGTCGGCACGTCGCACGACGGCACGACGGGACTGCCGCTCATCGCCAGGCTCCATGAGAGCGCGCAAGGCTACCTGCTGTTCCTGATCAATCATGACTCTGCGGGTCAGGACGTCGCGGTGACGGTGCGGGTCGCGGCCGGCGCCTACACGCTCACCGAGCTCGTAAATGGCGGCGCCGCCCGCTCGGCCAACGCGGACGGCGCCGGACTTCGCTTCGACACGCGGATCGACCCGAAGAACGCGCAGGTCTGGTCGATCCGCCCGCAGTGACTAGCGCTGGTTCACCGTGTTGTCGAGTTGCGGGCGTGTGGCGGCGGTGGTCGAGGTGACCGTGATGTCGCCGAACGCGGTGATCGTGTAGAACCGCCCCGCGAAGAACGAGATACTGGCTCTGCTAAACTTGTCCGTGGTGGAATCGGTGTAGCGCGCGTACAGGTTGTATACACCTTGGGGCAGGGTGGTGAATGGGCCTGCGCCTTTGTATACCTGAGAAGCACTGATTGGTACGAGCGTCACGGTGTCGCCCGTGGTGGCTCGTGCATACAACTTCAGCGGATTCGCGGCGTTGGAGATCGCGTTCACAAACCGCACCGATGCCACGGTGTAATCGGCCGGTGCCGTCACGGGATCTTCGATCACGAACGCGTCAATGGTCTTCGCCGTCGTGTTGTAAAACCCGCTCTGGTAGAACGAATAGAACTTCCCGTCATCGAGGCTCGCATTGACCGTCGCAATCGGCAGGTCCTTATCGGTCGCTGCGGCGATGCGCCCGGTTAGCGTATGGGAGCCGGGCGCGATGCTCAAATAGACACCGCCGTCGCCGGCGCCGCCGTACGCCACGCCCGTATTCGCCTCGACGCCGGTGCCGGACTGGACGGCCGTCATCTTGATCGCGTCGGCGTAGAAGTTCACTTGCGGGGCGTTCACGCCGAAATTGAAGAACTTGATCCGCGTGTTTTGCGGCGGCTCGAAGGGCAGGGTCTGGACGGTGTTCTTCTCGCACGCGGCCAGCGCCGCCACCAGCAGCAGCGCCGCAAGCCGATATCGGTTCATGTGCCTCGTCATGGTTGGGTAATCCACAGGGTTTTCGTGTGGTAATCGCTGGCCAGCCCGCCGATCGTGTTG
>VBIU01000024.1 GCA_005880945.1 Chloroflexota bacterium
CCAGACCCCTGTTCTTCATCCATGGGGGCTCCGACGGCATCACGTCCGTCAACCACAGCCGCCGGCTCTACGACGCCTATCGGGGTCCTCGCGAGATCTGGATCGTGCAGGGCGCACCGCATACCGGCGCGTACTTCGCCGATCGTCCTTTATACGTGGAGCGGGTCGCAGGCTTCTTCGCGCGGCACCTGGGCCTGGACGTCAGCGGCCACCTCCGCCTGGTCGAAGAGGAGGAGGTTTCCTAGGGCGACAGGGTGCTCGCCAGAAGAATTCCGTTCGCCCAATAGGTACCGGTCGAGCCCGCGGGCAGTAGGTCGTAGGTCCGCTCGCCCGAGTAGGGCACGAGGTCCCAGAACACGATCGTCGACCCGTCCACGCTGTCGCCGATCGCCAGCGAGCCCAACGCGCGGCCGTCTGCAGTGCGATGGCCCGGCGAGGCGAGCAGCTCGCGCCCGTCGGCGAGCCTCAGGCGCACCATCAGATGGCCGGCCGGAACCGCGGTGCTCCCGACCTCGACCACGCGCGCCGCTTCACGCTTCCCGTTTTGCAAAGCGGTCCAGACGAGCATTCCCGCTCTGACGTCGATGACCCGTACCTCGCCGCTCGGGGTCGCGATCAACGTGCTCGAGGCAAGGCAGATCGGGCATGGGGGTGGACCGGAAGGGGTGTTCGATGTCACGTTCACCACGCCGTCGATCCGCACGGTGCCCTTGACGAGCACGATGTCCGACTTCGGCATGGAGACGGGGCTCGCCAGCGACCTGGTCTCCCACTGCGACCGAAACTCGAAGTCGTACTCGTCGCCGTTCTGGGTCAGCGGCACGGCCCGCTGAAGCTTGTACGCCCTGTAGATCGTCATCTTCTGGGCGTCGGTGTCCCCGCCGGCCAGGTGCTCGTGGGCCAGGATCGCCGCGTAAAGGTCGGCTTGAGCGCGGATCTTCGGATACTCCGCGATGGCGTTGGCCTGTTCGCCGCCCTCGCGCACCACCGGGTAGAAGTCGGGATCGCAGTAAGCCGGGATGCCGACGGCGTCCATAACCTTGAACTTGAGCTGATAGAGATTGAGCGTGGTCCCGATCGGTCCGGGCGAGATCGAGCCGCAGGCGACCGCGAACAGGATCGCCGCGGAAGCCAGCGCGCGTTTCATGGTGCCTTCATACAGCACGCGCCAAAGGGGGTTCGGGTAACGCGCGGAACCAAACGTACCCCTCAAGCGTATTGATCAGGGATGGGCCTATGAGTCCGAACCTATAATCGCGACGATGGGGAGGGTCTAGGAGCTTGCCTTCGGACGTCGTCACCCGGGTCGCCGACGCTGTCATGTCCAACGTCGGACGCGCGATCGTCAACAAGGAAGACGAGGTCCGGTTCTGCCTCGTCACCCTCCTCTGCGAAGGACACCTCCTGATCGAGGACGTCCCAGGCGTGGGCAAGACGATGCTCGCCAAGTCGCTCGCACGCTCCCTTGACTGCACGTTCCGCCGCATCCAGTTCACTCCCGACCTGCTGCCTTCGGACGTGACCGGGGTCCGCGCCTTCAACCAGAAAGTCAGCGACTTCGAGTTCAGGCCCGGACCGGTCTTTGCGCAGATCCTTCTCGCAGACGAGATCAACCGCGCGAGCCCAAAGACCCAGGCCGCGTTGCTCGAAGCGATGGAAGAGCATCAGGTCACCATCGACGGCGAGACGCACGACCTGCCCAAGCCGTTCATGGTCATGGCGACGCAGAACCCCGTCGAGTATTCGGGCACTTTCCCGCTCCCTGAGGCGCAGCTCGACCGCTTCCTGATGAAGGTCAAGCTCGGATACCTATCGGAGAAGGAGGAGGCGCATCTTCTCGGTCAGCACAAGGTCGAGTCCCCGATGCTGGAGCTGCAGCCGGTCGTCTCGCCCAACGAGCTCCGGAGCGCGCAGAGCGCGGTCCGCGAGGTGTTCGTCAAGCCCGAGCTTCGCGAATACATGGCCAGGCTGGTCGGCCGCACCCGCGGCAACCCGGAAGTCGCCCTTGGCGCCAGCACGAGAGGCACCCTCAACCTCTTCCACGCGAGCCAGGCCCTGGCAGCGGTGCGGGGTCGGACCTTCGTGATCCCGGATGACATCAAGGCGCTGGCGGAACCCGTCCTGGCGCACAGGATCATCCTTCGCCCGAACGCTGAGATGCAGGGACAGAGCGCGGGCAAGCTCGTGGCCGGCCTGCTCGAGCGCGAGCATGTTCCACAGATGGCATACGACGGATGAAACCCGTCTAGCGCCTACGCTGGGTTCCTAGATGAGCAAGGTCGCTCTCGCCGTCGCGCTCGGACTGCTGCTCTTCTTCACCTACCTCACCGCGGTCCGGCCGGCTTATGCCTTCGCATACGCCCTCTGCATGCTGTTCCTGGTCGCGTGGGCGTGGCCGCGCTTCGCGATTCGCGGGATGAGCATGACCCGCCACCTCGACCCCGGCACCCCGACCGTCGGCGAGCCCTTCGAAGAGGTGCTCGAGGTGCGGAGATCCGGCTTCCTGCCGGCGCCGTGGGTCGAGATACGCGACCTCAGCGGCATCGCCGACTACCAGCCCGGCCGCGTGATCTCCGTGGGTGGCGAGCCGGTGACGTGGAAGGCGCGCGGCGTGTACCGGCGGCGCGGATGGATGACATTCGGACCGACGTCGCTTCGACTGCGCGAGCCGTTCGGACTGTTCAACCGCGAGCTGAAGCTCGGCCAGCGCACATCGGTGCTCGTGTACCCGCGGGTCAGGCCGATTCCCGACCTGATGACCCCGAGCGCCCTGCAGATCGGAAACTCGCAGACGTTCGGAGCCTGGGCCGACTATCCGCCTGAGACCGGCGGCGTTCGGGACTACACGCCCGGCGACAGCTTCGGCCGCATCCACTGGGCGCTGTCCGCACGTCACGCGAGGCTGATGTCGAAGACCTTCGAACAGCCCTTGACCACCGACCTCTGGATCCTGCTGGACCTCGACCGGAGCGTGCACTTCGGGGAAGGCGAGGAGTCGACGGTGGAGTACGCGATCAGCCTCGCGGCGTCGATGGCGTCGCAGGTCCACAGCCGCGGCCGCCAGGTCGGCCTGATCGCCAACGACTCGAGAGGCACCATCCTCGAGCCCCACCGCGCGGTCCGGCAGGACCGGTTGATCCTCGACTATCTCGCCGTCGCGCAGGCGGACGGGCGAACGCCGCTGACCAAGACCCTCGCCTGGGATCGGATCCGCCGGCTGCCACGGCGCGCCATCGCGGTCATCACGCCCAGCGCCGACCCCGAGTGGGTCCGCCTGCTGCAGGCTGTGCGCGGGCGGCGCGCGACGATGATCGTCTTCTACCTGGACGTGACCAGCTTTGGCGGCCCGGACCAGAACCCGAGCTTCGACCTCGGACAGGACGTCGACCTCTACGTCGTCCGCAGCGGCGACGACTTCGCGCGATTGGTGAGGACGCGAGATGCAATCCGCATCGCCTAGCCCCAGGTTCCAGCTCGCGCTGTTCCCCGGCCGGGTGTGGGGCCGCACCCGGGCCTCGATGACTGGCGCAGCGGCCTGGTCGGCGGTGCTCGTCTTCCTCCTGGCGCTGATGATCGCCCGTTCGACAGCGACGGCGGCGTGGGTGGGCGGAATCGACGTGGTGACGGCGGTCGCTCTCGGCGGGGCCATCTTCATGGGCCTGCTCGCCCTGGCTCCGGTGCCCTGGGTCGCCGGGCTCGGCTCCGGCCTGATCGCCGGCCCAGTCGCGGCGGCGCTGGCGGCGGGACCGGCCTTGCGCGCCGCGCATCCGCTGGACACCGTCTCGATCAGCCTCGTGAGCACATGGTGGGGCCGCATCGGCGACGGCTCGGCCTCGAGCGACCCCGCCTTCTACCTCTATCTGATCTGCCTCCTCATGTGGGTGACCGGCGGCTGGCTGGCCTGGTGTGTGCTTCGCTGGCGGCGGCCAATGCTCGGCCTGGTGCCGGGCGCCGCCGCCTTCGCCACCAACCTGCTCAACTACCCGACCGACCAGAACGGCTACACGCTCGCCATCCTCGTTCTGACGCTGGCCCTGCTCCTGTGGACCAACTACACGACGTCGATAGCAAACGCGACGCGCGCCAGGGTCAAGCTGACCGGCGACGCGCGCTGGGACTTCTGGGAGAGCGGCCTGGTCGCCATGGCGGCCCTGATCGTTCTAGCGATAATGCTGCCGCCGCTTTCCACGGTGGACCGCACAACGGAGCTGGCGTCGTCAGCATTCTCGAGCTGGGCTCAGCTGCAGCAGCGCCTGAGCCATCCGACAGTCGTCGGTCACGGCGGCGGCGGCGGCACCACGGGGTTCTCGACAGACGTGCCGCTGAGCGGCCCGTTGAAGCGGACGCACGACGTCGTGTTCACATACACGTTCACCTCGGCCTCTGGCCCGCGATACTTTCGCGGGGTCAATGAGACCCAGACTCTCAATGGCGAGTGGCGATACCCAAACGCGGTGCACCTCCAGGCACGAATCGCGAAGAACACGATCCCGCCATACGCCGAAGACTATGGAAAGCTCGCGCTGACGGCGTTCAACGTCAAGATGGTGTCCGCCCCGATCGGCAACACCGACATCCTCTTCTATCCCGGCGCCCTTTTCCGGACTGATCGTGAAGCGGTTGCGAGCGAGGTCATCCTTCCGTTCAATCCATCGCTCACAACGATCGATCGTCTCTCCAGCGTGGCGCCGTCGGTGTCGACCGGGACCTACAACATCACCGTCGAATACTCGACTGCCACCGAGGCTGACCTGAAGACGGCAGGCACCACCTATCCGGAGTGGATCACCTCGTACGCGGAGCTGCCCGCCAACGGATACCGCCCCCCGGACGTCCTGCAGCGCATTCACAAGCTGGCCCTCGACGTCACGGCGGGCGCGGTCACCCCGTATGACAAGGCCAAGGCCATAGAGGCTTACCTGCGCGGCAACTACGTCTACACGCTCACCCCGCCCCGGACTCCCGACGGGGTCGACCCTCTCGCGTACTTCCTGTTCGATTCGAAGCGTGGATACTGCCAGTTCTTTGCGTCGGCGATGGGGGACATGCTGAGGAGCCTGGGCATACCGACAAGGCTCGTCAACGGTTTCGGCCCCGGCAACTACGACACCACCACCCAAGCCTGGGTCGTCCGTGGCGAGGACGCGCACACCTGGGTCGAGGTCTACTTCCCAACCTACGGCTGGATCACTTTCGAGCCCACCCCCGATGGCGTTTACTCCCCGATCACACGCGGTGACCAGGGTCAAAGCCCATGTCTTCGCGACAGCCAATGCGACCCGTCGGGCGCGGGCGGCGGCACCATCCCCGGCGGTGTCAACCCGCCGGGCTTCAGGGAGCCTGAGGGACCGGGCGCCGGCTCAAGCGGTACCGGGCCTGGCGGCGGCTTCTTCCGGATACCGGACGCCGGCACCCTGACCAAGGTGGTCGGCATCGTGCTCGCCGTGCTGCTGGTCCTCTTCGCCGCGGCGGCGAGGTACTTGCGTCCTCGCTCCGTGATGATGGTCTGGAAACGCACGCTGGTTCTGGCGCGCCTGGCCGGCGCCGAACGGCGCGCCGGCGAGACTCCGCTCGAGCTTGGCCGCCGCCTGGCACTCACCTTCCCAGAGGCGTCCGGGCCGGTGCATTCTCTCGCTGACGGATTCGTGGTGTCCGCGTACGCGCCGCCGGATCTTGCTCGCGGCGCCCGGGCTTCGGTGATGGAGGCGTGGGCCGCGCTGCGCCCGCTGCTGCTGCGCCGGGTGAGCACCCGCCTGAGGCGCACCAGGGCATAGTCTTTGATCGTGAGCGTGGCTGGGCGAATCTACCCGGCCGTCACGTTCGAGATCGAACCGGAACGGGTCGCTGACTTCGCGCGCGCGATCGGCGCGGATCCCGCCGCCGGCGTGCCGCCCACCTTCGCCGCTGTCTACTCGCTCGGGGTCACGGCGCCCCAGCTGTTCGGCGACCCCGACGCCGCCATCGACTTCGCCAAGCTGCTGCACGCGGAGCAGGAGTTCGAGTGGACGCGCCACCCGCAGCCTGGCGAGACGCTCACCTCGCAGGGCCGCATCGCATCCGACGTCAGCCGTCGCGGCATGCGCTTCGTCTCATTCGAGACGGAGACGAAAGCCGCCACCGGCGAGGACATATGCCGCTCGCGCGCACTGTTTGTGATCCGCACATGAAGCGGACGGTCACCTTCACGACGGAGCAGATCGACGCCTACGCGGAGGCTTCCGGAGACCGCAACCCGATCCACCTCGACGACGCCTTCGCGCGCTCGGTGGGGCTGCCCGGCCGCATCGCGCACGGCATGCTTCAGATGGGAGTCGCCGGCGCCGTGGCGGCCGAGGCGGCGGGCGGGGTCGCACGACTCAAGCGCCTGCAGTGCCGCTTCGCCGGCATGGTGGTGCCGGGCGACACTGTGACCTTCAGCGCGGAGCCGGCGGGGCCGGGAAAGCTCGACCTTCGCGCGCTCAACCAGCGCGGCGAGCCGGTCCTCACCAAAGCCACGGCGGAGTACGGTTAGCCACCGGGTATGCCGCTCGATTTCTCGCTGACCGCTGAGCAGGAGGCGATCCAGCAGCTCGCTCACGAGTTCGCCGAGAAGGAGATCCGGCCCGTCGCCCCTTACCACGACGAGACCGAAGAGTTCCCTTATGAGGTCGTCAAGAAGGCGCACAGGCTCGGCCTGACGCCGGCTGCCTTCCTGCCCGAGGAGTACGGCGGCCAGAACCTCGACTTCCTGACCGAGCTGATCATCAACGAGGAGCTCCACTGGGGCTGCGCGGGCATCGCGGTGTGCATCCAATCCATGGCGCTCGCCATGGCGGGGATCAGGGCCAGCGGCACCGAGGAGCAGAAGAAGCGCTGGCTGCCCGAGTTCACCAACCCCGACAAGCTCGTCATCGGCGGCCTCGGGCTCACCGAGCCCGACTCCGGCTCGGACGCGCTGGCCATGAAGACGCGGGCGACGCGGGTTGGCGACGGCTACGTGCTGAACGGGACCAAGCAGTTCTGCACCAACGGCGGCATCGCCGACTACCACGTCATCTACGCGAACACCGATCCTTCGAAAGGCCCGGCGGGGATTGCGTCGTTCCTGGTGCCCAAGGGCGTGGCCGGAATGCGGATGGGGCGCAAGGAGAAGAAGCTCGGGGTGCGTGCGAGCCACACGGCGCAGGTGATCTTCGAGGACTGCCACATCCCTCTGGACCACCGCCTCGGCGGCGAGCCCGACGCCGAGAACGCAGGCCCAGGCGCGCTCGGCGCGCTCATGACGCTGGAGGCGACGCGGCCTGGGGTGGCGGCGGGCGCCCTTGGGATCGCACGCGCGGCGTATGAGTTCGCCCTCGATTACGCGCAGGACAGGAAGCAGTTCGGCAAGCCGCTGTGGCAGCACGAGGCGATCGGCTTCAAGCTCGCCGACATGGCGATGAAGATCGACGCCGCGAGGCTTCTCATCTGGCGAGCCGGTTGGATGGCGACGCAGAATCAACCGTTCGAACGCGCCGAAGGCTCGATGGCAAAATGCTTTGCCGCGGACGTTGCCATGGACGTCACGACCGACGCGATCCAGGTCCTCGGCGGCTACGGCTACATCAAGGAATACCCGGTCGAGAAGTGGTTCCGCGACGCCAAGATCTATCAGATCTGGGAGGGCACCGCGGAGATTCAGCGGCTAGTCATCTCGCGCGCGATCTCCGGCTCGCGCGGAACGATCAGATTGAGGGGGTAGCGGATGTTCGATCTTTCCGGAAAAGTTGCCGTGGTCACGGGCGCCTCACGCGGCTTGGGCCGCCAGGATGCGCTGACTCTCGCTCAAGCCGGCGCGGACGTCGTCATCACCGACATCCTGGTCGAGGACGACCCCGACCTCCAGAAATCGGCGGAGGCATCTGAGAGCGTTCTCGCGCAGGTGGCCGTGTCGCAGGGCTGGGTCCATTCGAATGCGACAGCGGAAGAAATACGCAAGATGGGACGCAAGTCCCTCGCCATCAAGATGGACGTCACCAATCGCGAGCAGGTTCGTGAAGTCTTCAAGAAGGTCAGGGAGCAGTTCGGGCGCCTCGACATCCTGATCAACAACGCGGCGACGCTCGACCACGCGGCACAGATCCCAAACCAGTCCTACGAGCTCTGGGATCGCGACGTGCGCGTGAACCTCACCGGAGCTTTCAACTGCACGAAGGAAGCGTGGCCGTACATGGTGGAGCACAAGTGGGGCCGGTTGATCTTCATGTCGTCGGTGGCCGGCACGCTCGGAGGATTCGGGCAGGCCAGCTACTCGTCGACCAAGGCCGGCCTCATCGGGCTCGCGCGAACCGCGGCGCTCGAGGGAGGGCGCCACAACATCACAGCCAACGCGATAGCACCTGGCATCATCGAGAGCGAGGCCGGCAAGGCAGCGGCGGAGAACAACCCCATGTACGAGCGCTTCAAGCAGCGCACTGTGTTCAAGCGCTTCGGCCAGCCCGTGGACATCGCCAACACGATCGCCTTCCTGTGCTCCGAGGAGGCGGGATACATCACGGGCGCTGTGATCGAGGTCGCAGGCGGCATTCCACTCTTCACCGCTTAAGCCGATGGGTGAGTGCGTCGACGTCAGGCGCGACGGCTCGATCGCGCGGGTGGTCATGCACCGCAAAGGAAACAACGCGATTGCGGAGGACCTCATGCAGGAGCTGGCGGAGGCCTTCGACGCGCTTGGTGGCGACCCGGAGGTCCGTGCGATAGTCCTCGCCTCCGAGTACGAAAAGTACTTCAGCGTCGGTGCCGACCTGACGATGCTAGGCGCCATCGACCGCGACGCGCTCGACGCAACCGACCAGATCGCCTCCTTCATGAAGCGGATGAACTCTCACTTCGCCGCCATCGAGCGGTGCCCCAAGCCGGTGCTCGCCGCCATCAACGGGCACGCGCTGGGAGGGGGCAGCGAGCTGACCCTTTGCTGTGACTTCCGCATCATGGTCGAGGACGGGAGGTCGAAGATCGGGCAGACGGAGTCGTCGCTCGGCATCATCCCGGGCGCCGGTGGAACGCAGCGCCTTCCGCGCCTGATCGGCAAAGCGCGCGCGCTGCGATTCATAGTTGAGTCGACCCGCTTGTCAGCCCAGGAGGCGGAGGCGGTCGGTTGGGTGGACCAGGCGGTCGCGCCCGAAGACTTTGCCGCCGCGGTCGACCGCCTTGCCGGCAGGCTGGCCAAGGCGGCCACCTTCGCGATCGCGATGATCAAGGATGCGGTGCGGCGCGGCTACGACCTGCCCCTCGACGAAGCGCTGGAGATCGAGGCGCGCAACTTCGCGCGCGCCGCGCTGAGCAACGACGCTGCGATCGGAATCATGAGCTTCCTATCGAAGCAGGAGGCAGACTTCACTGGCTCCTAGGAGCTGTCGAAACGGTCCAGCCCCGTTCGTCGTATGCATGAAGCGGCGCCACGGACCGCCAGTTGGAGAGTTGGGACAAGATGACCGAGGAGCAGAAGTCCACCGCCTACGGCCACGTCATGAAGTGGTGGGAGGAGCACAGCGCCGCCGGTCGGATCGTCGGCGGTGCTGAGCTGAAGGGCCCGAGCAGCTCGACGACCGTTCGCATCAGGAACGGCAAGGTCGCCGTGACCGATGGGCCCTTCATCGAGTCCAAAGAGATCGTCGGTGGGTTCGCGATCGTCGAGGTGAAGGATCTCGACGAGGCGCTTGCGATGGCCAAGACGTGGCCCGGTGGCAGCGATCACGCCGTTGAGATCCGGCCGGTCGTCGACCACTAGCACGGCCGAGCAGACGCGCAACGCCACCGACGCAGCAGTCGCCGCGGTCTTCCGTGAGGAGGCCGGGCGGCTGACTGGTGCGCTGGTCCGCGCCATCGGCGACTTCGACCTCGCGGAGGAGGTGGTGCAGGACAGCCTTGTGGCGGCGCTCGAGAAATGGCCGGAGCAAGGCATCCCCGACAACCCGGGAGCATGGTTGACGACCACGGCGAGGCGGCGTGCCATCGACATCCTGCGGCGGGACAAGAGGTATCGCGAGAAGCTGCTGCTTCTGGAGCGCTCGGACTTGAGACCTGACCAGGCCGAAGCCGATGACCGCCTGCGCCTGCTGTTCACCTGCTGTCACCCTGCGCTGTCGCAGGAGGCGCAGGTGGCGCTGACGCTCCGCGCCGTCGTCGGCTTCACCACGGCCGAGATAGCGAGCGCCTTCCTGGTCTCGGAAGCGACTGTCGGGCAGCGCATCGTGCGAGCGAAACGAAAGATCGTCGATGCGCACATCCCGTACCGCGTGCCCGACATAAGCGAGCGGGCAGCGCGCCTGGATGGCGTTCTCTCAGTGCTGTACCTGATGTTCAACGAGGGCTACCTCAGTCGCGGGGCGGCTGTCGCCATGCGCCGCGACCTGGCGGACGACGCCATCTGGCTCGCCCGCCTCGTCTCGACGCTCATGCCCGACCAGCCGGAGGCGCTGGGCCTCCTCGCCCTGATGACGCTGAACATGGCGCGTTCGGCAGCACGCTTTGACACCGCGGGGGAGATGGTGCTGCTGCCAGACCAGGATCGGAGCCGGTGGGACCATGCCTCGATCGCCGATGGGATCGCCCTTCTCGAAGGAGCCGGAGCGTTGAAGGCGACGGGGCCGTATCAGATCCAGGCCGCGATCGCGGCTTTGCATTCGGAGGCCGTTTCGTGGAGCGAGACGGATTGGCACCAGATCGTCCTGCTGTACGACGCCCTGGTCGGGTTGGCCGACAGCCCGGTCGTCCGGCTGAACCGGGCGGTGGCGCTCGGCCATTTCGCCGGACCGGAGGCCGCGCTCGGAGAGGTGAACGACCTCGCCATCGCGCTGAGCGATTACCACCTGTTCCACTCCACCCGCGCGGAGCTGCTGGACCAGGTGGGCGAGCCTGCCCTGGCGCGCGAGGCGCGGCTGCGAGCGCTCGAGCTGTGCCAGAACCCTGCCGAAAGGGCACTCCTCGAACGAAGGCTGCGCTAGCGGCTGTCGCCGACCATGCCCAGCAGCTCGGAGCGCCGGCGCACGAGCTCGATCACGGCGTCGACGCGCTTCGGGTCGGTGCCCAGGCAGCGGATCACCAGCTCCTTGGTCTCGAAGTTCGGGTACGACCCGACCGAGACATCGGGGAAGGCCTCCTCGAGCTCGCGCATCAGCGGGTAGAACTTCGCCTCCACTGCGAACGTGAAGCGGACCTCGCGCACAGTGGCCGCCGAGCCGTCGGAGAGAAACTCGGGCTCGAGCTCCTCGGTGAAGATGCCCTTCAGCTCCATGGGCACGCCTGGTAGCACGAACAGGCGCTTGCCGCTCGCCTCATAGACGACGCCTGGCGCCATGCCGCGCCGGTTCTTGAACACACGCGCGGGCTCCGCCGGGATGCGCGCCATGCGCAGGTTGCCTTCGGTAACGTCCGGCGACTCGAGCAGGCCGGCCTCGTGCATCCGCTTGACGCGACGTTCGATCCGCTCCCGAGTCTCCTGCCAGATGACCAGATCGCTCCCGAGCGCCTCGGCCAGTGCGGCAAACGTCCGGTCGTCCGGCGTCGGCCCGAGACCGCCGCAGCAGAAGACGTGGGTCACCTCGCCGTCTGCGAGCTCTCGGTGAACCTGCTCGACTATCTCTTTGGGTCGGTCGCGGATCGCGGTGATTCGCTTGACCGGGTAGCCGAGGATCCGCAGCCGCTCCGCGAGCCAGTGCGAGTTGGTGTCGAGCGTGAAGCCCCCGACCAGCTCGTCTCCGATGGCGACGATGGACGCTGGCATGGCATGCAAGCTTAAGCCCCTCGCCCTGGCCCTCTCCCCCGAGGGGGAGAGGGGATAACCTCGGAAAGTGGACCGACTGCATGGCGTTATTCGGGGCGATGTCCAGGGCGTCGGCTTCCGATTCTTCATGATCCGGCGCGCCCAGGCGCTACGCCTTAACGGCTGGGTGACGAACCGCGATGACGGAGCTGTCGAGTTCGTCGCGGAGGGCAACCGGGCCGACCTCGAACGGCTGGAGCGAGCCGCGTGGGAGGGTCCGCGGATGGCCCATGTCAGCTCGGTCGAGGTGAGCTGGTCGCGCGCGACGGGCGGCCTCGACCCCTTCGACA
>VBIU01000025.1 GCA_005880945.1 Chloroflexota bacterium
TCGATGCTGAGGAAACAGCCGACGAAGGCGACGCCTCGATGCATGGCGCCGGGACCGAATCCGGATCTGAGTCGGAGCCGGTGCGGCGCCCGCCCAACGTAAGCGGGGTCGTGAGCCTGAAGCGCGGGAACGCGGAAGCCGCCCTCCAGACAGCCGATGTAGTCGTAAGAGCGACCTACCGGCTTGCCGGCGTGCATCACTCACCCATGGAGCCGCACGTCTCGATGGTCCGGCCTGAGCCTGACGGCGGCATGACGGTCTGGGCGCCGACTCAGGGTCCGTTTCACGTCCGAGACGAGGTCGCCAAGGTGCTCGGCGTGCCGGCCCACAAGGTGCGCGTGGTCCCGATGCCCGTGGGCGGTGGATTCGGCGGCAAGGTCACCCTCCTCGAGACGCTGCTGGTCCTACTGGCTCGGAGGACCGGCCGTGCGCTGCGCCTGAACCTGACCCGGCAGCAGGTGTTCGCGATCGCCCGGTCTGCCCCGGCCGCCAGGTTCGATGTCGAGCTCGGGGCCAAACGCGACGGCACGCTGGTCGCCCAGCGCACTCGCTTCCACTACGACAACGGCGCCACCGCGGGGTGGCACGGCGGGATCACCGGCTCCTTCCTGACCGGGACGTACCAATGCCCGAATTACGAAATCACCGGCTACGAGGTGTCAACCAACAAGACTCCTGTCGACGCCTACCGGGCTCCCGGCGCTCCCCAGGCCTTCTTCGCGCTCGAGTCGGCAATGGATGAGCTCGCTCTCGAGCTGAACATGGATCCGATCGAGCTCCGAATGCGCAACGCGTCGCGCGAAGGCGACATGGGCGGGGACGGGCGGCCCTGGCCCCGCATCGCCATGGTCGAATGCCTGGAGGAGGCCCGCCGGCATCCTCTATATATGGCGCCGGCCGCGAAGGGCGAGGGAGTCGGCGTCGCCCTGGGGTCATGGGGCGGTGCGCGGACACCATCCTCGGCCGGCTGCAGGGTCGAGCCAGACGGAACCCTCACGGTGCACGTCGGATCCGTCGACGTCAGCGGGTCCTCGACGGGCCTGGCGATGATCGCCGCCGAATCGTTCGGAGTCTCGATTGAGAAGGTGCGGGTCGAGCTGGGAGACACCGGCGTCGCGCCTTACGGGCCGCTGGCGGCCGGCAGCCAGGTCACCTACAGCATGGGCGGGGCGGTGCAAGAGGCTGCGCTCGAGGCCAAGCGGCAGCTGCTCGACATCGCCACCAATGAGCTGGAGGCGGCGCCAGAGGACCTGGAGATCGTCGACGGCCGGGTAGCCGTGCGCGGCGTTCCAGATCGATTCGTCGAGATCACCAAGCTCGTGGCGCTGAGCACGGAGTTCATGGGCCGGTACAGACCGATCCAGGCCAGCGGCCGCTCGGCAGTGCTCGAGGCGTCCCCGCAGTTCACCGTCCACATCGCACGCGTTCGGACGGACCCCGAGACAGGCGCGTTCCAGCTCACCGGCTACGCGGCGATCCAGGACGTTGGGCGGGCGATCAACCCGCCCGAGATCGAGGGCCAGATCCACGGCGGGGCCGTCCAGGGCCTGGGCCGGGCGCTTGGAGAGCAGCTCGCCTATGACAGCGACGGCCAGCTGCGTACGTCCAGCTTCCTCGACTACGAGCTCCCCACAGCCGACCAGCTGCCGGACATCGACGTCCGGCTGGTCGAGGTGCCGTCACCGGTCGGGCCCCTGGGCGCGAAGGGGGTCGGCGAGCCCCCGGCCATACCAGGGCCGGCCGCCATCAGCAACGCGCTCGCGCGAGCGACAGGCACGAGGGTGCGAGACCTCCCGATCGACCGCGCTGCATTCGTCCGGTAGGAACGCTACCCTCTCCCCCTCGGAGAGAGGGTCAGGGAGGCGGGTGACCTGAGGCAACCGATCAACGAAGGCTCTGTCAGCGCAAACGGGGCACCCGCCGTCGAGCGGGGTAGCCCTGGTTCGTCGATGCGCGCGTACGTGGCGCGCACGTTGCCCGGCTGCTCGCCGATCCTCGTTTGCAACCGCGCTCCCCACGAGCCGAAACCCGAGGGCGGGTTCAAACGCGGATCGGGAGGGGTGATCACCGCGCTGCTCACCCTGGCCGAGGCGACCGAGGCGGATTGGGTCGCCTGCGCTCGCAACGACGAAGAGCGGCGCCTCGCGACCAGCTATGGCGCCGCAGTGCCGATCCCGCTGCTCAACTCCACTGGCCGCCTGCATTACGCGATACCGACCAAGGAGCAGTACGACATGTACTACGGGGTTTTCGCCAACCCCGTGCTGTGGTTCATCCAGCACTACCTCTGGGACCTGGGCAACGAGCCGATCATCGACGACAGGATCCACCAGGCCTGGGAGGAGGGCTACGTCGAGGTCAACAAGCAGGTGGCCGACAAGGTGGTCGCGGTCGCGCGCGAACTACCGAAGCGCCCCCTTGTCCTCGTTCACGACTACCAGCTGTACCTGGTCCCGAGGCTGGTGCGGAAGGCCCTGCCCGCGGCGATTCTCCAGCACTTCGTGCATGTTCCGTGGCCGACGCCGCAGTACTGGAAGGTCCTTCCCAAGCAGATGCGCGACGCGATCCTCGAGGGCCTGCTCGGATGCGACGTCGTCGGCTTCCAATCGAGCCTGGACGTGCGCAACTTCCTGCTGACGTGCGAAGAGAACGCCGGGCTCCAGGTGGACGAGCGGGAACGCGCAGTCTTTTACGGCGGCCGTGTGGTCTATGCGCGCCACTACCCAATATCCATCGACGTCTCCACGACATCGCGGCTCGCCGCATCGCGAGGAGTCAAACGCCAGGAGCGTGAGCTGGCGGGCTGGCGTCCCCCACGCCTCATCGCGCGCATAGACAGGACCGACCCGTCGAAGAACATCGTTCGCGGCTTCATTGCGTATGACAAGCTCCTCCGCTACCACCCCGAGCTGCGGGGACAGGTTCAGTTCTGGGCGTTCCTGCAGCCGTCGCGCCAGGACGTCGCCGTCTACAGCCGCTACCTTCGGCAGATCAGGCAGACGGCGGGCCGCATCAACAGCGAGTTCGGCACCGATACATGGATGCCGATCCGGCTCGAGATCGGCGAGAGCGAGCGCAAAGCAGTCGCGTCACTCAAGAACTTCGACGTGCTGCTGGTCAACCCCGTGTACGACGGTCTCAACCTCGTCGTCAAGGAGGGTGCCCTTGTCAACGGGAAGAATGGGGTGATCGTTCTGTCCGAAAACGCCGGCGCCCACGAGGAGCTGCAGGCCCATGTGCTTTCGATCAATCCGTTCGACGTCGAGGCGACGGCGGCCGCGCTCTACGTCGGTCTGAAGATGACTCCGGAAGAACGGCGCCGGCTCAACGAAGGCGCACGCGAGGTCGTGCGCGCCAACGACATAACGCGCTGGATCAGCCGGCAGGTGCAGGACCTCAGGGACCTGGTTATGACACCGGTGCGCGCTTAGCTTCGGGGTTCTGAAGTGGCCCACTCCGCGAGACTGCGGAGGAAGGCTGAAGCCTCTGAAGGACCGTCAAGGATCAGGTCGCAATGGTCGAAAAGGTCTGGCGGCACCTCGGCCGAGCCCACTCCCACGCACAGGTGGGGGGAGATCGCCCTGCTCGCCACCCTGAACATCGAGCGGTCGTTCTCGTCGTCGCCCATGACCACTATGCCGCCGGGAAGCAGGCGTTTGATGAGGCCTTCGAGCGCGTTTCCCTTTCCGGCGTGAGGCGCGTGGACCTCGATCACCTTGCGGCCGAGACCACCGTAGAGGCCGGTCTCGTGCAGCAGCGGCCGCAGCATGTCCAGCACCTTCTGGCCGCTGACTGGGGCGTTTCGGAAGTGGACGGCGCTGCTGGCCGGCTTGATCTCTATCCACGCCCCGGGCGTGCTGCCGAGCAGCTTCGCAGCTTCGGCGTTGAACGTCGTGAGAGCCTGCATCTCCTCGCGCGTCGGCGGGGGAAGTCCGCTGTCGCCGATCAGCAGTGCCCCGGGGACCGAGACGTGCTCAGAGAGCTCAGTGGGGGTGCGGCTGCTGAGGATGACCACCCTGTTGAGCACCGGCACGAGGCGGCGCAGGGCGTGCAGGGAATCCGGCAGCGCCGCGGCGAGAGTGGGCTCCGGAACGATCTCGGCCAAGGTGCCGTCGAAGTCGGATACGAGCAGCACTTCATCTGGCCGAATTGTGGAAAGTGCTGAATCTCGCCAGACCGCGGCGATATCGCTGGATTGGACGCTCACCCAGACAATCTACGTAGCCGGGCGGTGCCGCTGCACGATCGAAGCTAAATGAAGCCCTTTCGGCAGTGTGCCGAACGAGTGACCCCAGTCGCCACCCAGGCGCGACGCCGCGAACGCTTCGGCCACTTGCGGGTCGCCGTGGCGAACCAGCAGCGAGCCCTCGAGGACGATCGCCATGCGCTCCACCAGGCGGCGAGCGCCGGCCTCGGCGCCGGCGCCGTTGGTTAGCTCTTTCTTCAACTGATCGATCGATCGATCCAGGCGAGGATCTGACCCGCGGGCCTGCTCGACCTCCCCCATGAATGCACTCACCGACTCCGGCTCGCGATCCATCGCACGTAGGACGTCGAGGGCGTTCACGTTGCCCGAGCCCTCCCAGATCGAGTTGAGCGGTGCCTCGCGATACAGGCGCGGCATTATCGATTCCTCGACATAGCCGTTGCCTCCGTGGCATTCCAGCGCCTCCGCCACCAGGGCGATCGCGCGCTTGCAGGTCCAGTACTTGCCCACGGCCAGAGCGAGGCGCCGGAAGTGCGACTGGGCGGGATCGGCACCGCGGTCGAAAGCGCCGGCGAGCCGCATCATGAGCACAGTCGTCGCCTCTGACTCGACCGCCATGTCAGCCAGGACGTTGACCATCAGCGGCTGCTCGCTCAGCAGGCGGCCGAACGCGCTGCGGTGGGCGGTGTGGTGCGTAGCCTGCGCGACCGCCTGCCGCATCAGCGAGGCGGAGCCGATGACACAATCCAGCCGCGTGTGGTTGACCATCTCGATGATCGTCCTCACGCCGTTCCCCTCCTCCCCAACCATCCATGCGATGGCGTCGTCGAGCTCGATCTCGCTCGACGCGTTGGAACGGTTGCCGAGCTTGTCCTTGAGCCGCTGGATGTGGAAGGCGTTGCGGCTGCCGTCCGGCAGCACTCTCGGGAGCAAGAAGCACGACAGGCCGGCGGGCGCTTGCGCGAGGACCAGAAACGCGTCGCACATCGGTGCCGAGCAGAACCACTTGTGACCGTTCAGCTGATACTCGCCGTCCTGCCCGGGCGTGGCGCGCGTCGTGTTGGACCGAACGTCAGAGCCGCCCTGCTTCTCGGTCATCGCCATGCCGAAGAGGACGCCACGCTTGCCGGCGGGCGGCCGGAGGCCTGGGTCGTAATCGAGGGTGGTCATCAGGGGTTCCCATTCAGCCGCCAGATCGGATTGCGTGCGGAGCGCTGCGACCGCGGCGTACGTCATCGAGACCGGGCAGCCGTGCCCGCCCTCCACCTGGGACCACACATAGAAGCCGGCCGCTCGCGCCGCATGCGCGCCCGCGCGTGGCTCGCGCCAGGGCAGCGCGTGCAGCCCGTGGCCGATGGCCACCTCCATCAGCCGATGCCAGGCTGGGTGGAACTCCACCTCGTCGATGCGGTTGCCGAAGCGGTCATGAGTGTGTAGCTGGGGCGGGTTCGAGTTGGCCTGGAAGCCCCAGGCGATCGCCTCCTCTGTGCCGGCCAGCCGGCCCAGCTCGCTAACCCAGTCGTGCGCCCAGCCCGCGCCTTCGCGCTCGAGCGCCTCACGCAGGGTTGCGTCCGCTTCGAAAAGGTTGTAGTCGACGAGCGGGGGCGGCTGGTTTGTGGCTGCGCTCACGGCTCATCCTCTATCGAACGTCCCCATCCGGCGCTGCGCGCCGACTTCCCCGCGAGCGGGGAAGACAAGCTGGTCATGCAACTTCCTCGGCCAGGTCCGCGATCAATCGCAGTTGTCGCTTGCGCTCGGTGTTCTCCAGGGCCATTGGGGACACGATCAGGGTTTCCACCCCTGCGTCTCGGTACGCTCGGATGCGCTCGCGCGCTCTGTCACGCGGACCCGCGATGCTGACGGCGTCGATGAGCTCATCCGGTAGGGCCATCGCCGCTTCGCTCTTCCTACCGGCCAGGTAGAGCTCCTGGACTTCGTGCGCTGCCTGCTCAAAGCCATATGAGGACACGAGGCGGTTGTAGAAGTTCTGCTCACGCGAGCCCATGCCGCCGACGTAGAGAGACAGCATCGGCCGCATGGCATCGCGGGCGGACTGAGCGTCGTCGCCGATCATCACGTTGACGCTGGGACAGATCCGGAAGTCGTCGAGCGATCGTCCAGCCCGCGCTGCCCCTTCCTCGAGCGGAACTCGCAGTGTCGACGTGTGCTCAGGAGAGAAGAACACCGGGAGCCATCCGTCTGCGATCTCGCCCGCCAGCGCTACGTTCTTCGGACCAAGCACGGCCAAATAGATCGGAATGCGCTCCTGAGCCGGCTTGATGGTGAGCTTCAGAACCTTTCCAGGACCGTCAGGCAACGGCAGCTCGATGGTTTCGCCGTGGAACTCGACTTTCTGGTGCGCGAGCGCCATGCGCACGACCTCTACGTACTCGCGCGTCCTCTGGAGCTGCTTGGCAAACCGGACCCCGTGCCAGCCCTCCGACACCTGAGGGCCGGAAGACCCGAGGCCGAGGAGGAACCTGCCGCCCGACAGCTGGTCGATGGTGGCGGCGGTCATGGCGGTCATCGCAGCGCTTCGCGCCGGGATCTGGAAAATTCCGGCGCCAAGCTTGATGCGGCTGGTGCCCGCGGCAAGCCACGCCAGCACCGTCGCCGCGTCGGACCCGTACGCCTCAGCAGTCCAGATCGAGTCGTAGCCGAGGTCCTCGGCGGTGCGGGCGATGTCGAGCTGGTCGGCCGCCGTGAGCCCGAAGCCCCAGTAACCGACGTTGACGCCGAGCTTCACCTTTCTATCTTGACGAAGGCGATGTCCGGAGCTACTTGCCAGTCACCAGCAAAACCAGCAGGAATACGTTCAGGCTCACGATCACGCCGATCACCGCGGTTGCGATCAGCGTCGTCACCCGATGGTTGACCAGCGAGCCCATCAGCCCTCGATCGCGGCAAAACAGGAGCAACGGGATCAACGCGAACGGGATTCCGAATGACAGCACCACCTGGCTCAGCACCAGGGAGCGCGAGGGATCGAGCCCTATGGCGATCACTATCAGGGCGGGCGCCATGGTGATCGCGCGGCGCAGGAAGAGCGGGATCCGGCGCCGGATGAACCCTTGCATCACCACCTGGCCGGAGAGCGTTCCTACCGACGAAGAGGACAGCCCCGAGGCCAGCAGCCCCAGCCCGAAGAAGATGTCCGCGCCGTTGCCCAGCCGCGCGCCCAGGGCGGCGAACGCCTGGTCGAGGCCGGAGATTGGACCGATGTTCTGCCCGTAGAAAGCCGCCGCGGCGATCGTCAGCATCGCGATGTTGATGAGGCCGGCGATGCTCATCGCGATGATCACATCCCATCTCTCGAAGCTGAATATCTTTCGCTGCTCGGCATCGGTGGCTCCGACCACTCGCCGCTGCGTGAGCGCTGAGTGCAGGTAGATCACATGCGGCATCACTGTCGCGCCGAGGATGCCTGCCCCGAGCAGGACGCTCTCCGTCCCGTCGAACCGGGGCGTGATCAGGCCACCGACGACTGCGCCCACAGAAGGCCTGGCGAGAATGACCTCGAAGGCGAAAGCCGCCACTATCACGCCGACCAGCCCGGTGATCACCGCCTCGAACCCGCGGAATCCGCGCGATTGGATGGCCAGGATGCCGAAGGCGGCGAATGCGGTGATGACGCCGGCTGCGAGCAGTGGGACGTCCGGAAAGAGCAGGTGGATGCCGATCGCCGCGCCGATGAACTCGGCCAGGTCGGTCGCCATCGCGATCACCTCGGCCTGGATCCATAGGCCGACGACTACCGGACGGGGAAACTTCTCGCGGCAGACCTCGGCGAGGTTCAGCCCGGTTGCTATGCCGAGCTTCGCGCTCATTGATTGGATGAGCATCGCCATGAGGTTGGCGGTGAGGACGACCCACAGCAGCATGTAGCCGTACTGCGCGCCACCCGCGATGTTGGTCGCGAAGTTGCCGGGGTCGACGTAGGCGACAGCGGCCACGAAGGCGGGTCCCAGGAACGGAACGAGCGCGCGCAGTCCTCGCGTCTGGCCGCTTAGAGCTCTCTCTGCGGCGCGGAGAACGCGCTCCTCTCCGGGGAGGGCGACCGCTACCGCATCTGGAGCGACCTTTCCAGGAAGCTTCGGGATTTCCTCGGGCGGCGTTGGTGGGGGAGTCTGCGCCTCAACGACCAATTGGGCGCCATTCCTCCACGAACACGCCGCGAGCCAGGCCCAGGGGAACGCTGACGCGACGGCCCTTGATACGGACCTCGATCGGGCCTTCGTACTCGCTCACCCCCATGACCTCGAGGCGCGTTCCAGGCAGCAGGCCTCGGCGTTGCAGTTCGCGAAGGCGGCCGGCATCCTCATCGGAGACGCCCTGGACGATCACCTTTTCGCCCGCGATGCATTCGCTCAACTTCCGCTCGCTGAGGGAGCGCACCTTGCCGCTGGCGCTGGGAATGGCGTGGCCGTGGGGATCGAGCTCGGGACGCCCGAGCAGCTCGAAGATGCGCTGCTCCATGCGCTCAGACATGACGTGCTCCAGCCGCTCGGCCTCGTCATGCACCTCGTCCCAGGTGTAGCCGAGCACCTGAACCAGGAACATCTCCAGCAGGCGGTGATGCCGTACGAGCTCGAGGGCGACCTTCCGGCCCTCCCGAGTGAGCTGCTGCCCGCGGTAGCGGTCGTGGTCGACGAGACCCTGTGCGGTAAGGCGGGTGACCATCTCGCTCACGGAGGGCGAGGAGATGCCGAGGCGCTGCGCGAGGTCGCGGGTGGGCACCGGGCGCTGGTCGCCGTGCAGGTGGTAGAGGGCTTTCAGGTAGTCCTCTTGCGCGCGCGTGAACGCGCTGCGTCGAACCAGGTCCACCACGGCCTAGGTTTCCCTAATCCTGAGTACGGGGTTGCCTACCACGCGAGGTAGGATAGCCTAACTCTAGATCAACCGGTCGTTCTTAGCCCAAAGAACATCTCCCCTCCCCCTGCGGGGAGGGGTTGGGGGCGGGGCGTGAGACAAGAAGATTCGTCAGGCGCAGGTCCCCGTGACGTGGGATGCGGGGTTGTAAGTCACGCTCACGTTCGGGGTCACCGTCACCCTGCTCGGCGCCGTGATGACCATCAGATATGCAGCGCATCCCTCTGCAAGATGGAAGTCGCTGTTCACAGACTTG
>VBIU01000106.1 GCA_005880945.1 Chloroflexota bacterium
CATCCTGAGTGCGTCTGTCATAACGTCTTCGGCGATCCCCACCTGACTGACCTCTGCCCGACCAACCCCCACGTCCGCGCTTTCGTGCGGGCACTCACCACCGACATCGCCGCCAAGGGCGTGGCCACGGTGGTGGCGGAATCGCTTCACTTCCACGGCCTCGAGCACGGCTTCCACCACGAGCGCTACTTCATCGAGCTCGGCGCGTTCGGCCGGTACCTGCTCGGGCTCTGCTTCTGCGAGCACTGCCTGGCCGCGGCGCGGCGGCGTGGCGTCAACGCCGAAGCTCTTCGCGAAGAGACACGCCGCGAGCTCGAGCGCCGGTTCGACGGACAACCGCGACCCGAGCCTCCCGAGCTCGATCGCGAGACGGTCGGGGCGTTCGCCCGGGGCGAGCTGTCCGCGTACCTCGACACCCGGGCTGAGACAGTGACCTCGCTCGTCGCCGAGGCTTCGCAAGCGGCCGCAGGCGAGGGCGCCGGATTTGCCTTCATCGACCTCTCCGGGGCGGTCAAGGGCTACGCCACCGGGCGCCCGCAGGGCGATCCCGCGCCGGCAATCGCGTGGCAGTTCGGCATCGACGTCGGTGCGGTGGCGAAAGCCTGCGGGCAGGTCGAGGCCATCGGATATGCGGCGGACCCTGAACGCCTGCGCCTCGACCTGTCGGCCTACCGTTCGCTGGCCGGCGCCGATCAGCGCGTGTCGGTGATCCTGCGGCCGATGGCGCCAGACTGCGATTCGCCCGAGAACCTGGCCACCAAGCTCGCGATCGCCCGCGAATCAGACGTGGCGGAAGCCGGCTTCTACCACTACGGCTTCATGCGCCTGGAGGCGCTCGACCTGATCCGCTCCGCCCTGAATCTCTAGGAACGCCCGACGATCCGGCCGGGCAGGGCGCCTGTCGGCTGCCCAGCGTCGACGACCGCGATTCCGTTCACCAGGACGTGCGCGATGCCGGACGGCGGCACACGCCCGTTGTCCCACGTGCTGAGGTCGGCGAGCGTGGCGCGGTCGAACACAGTGACGTCCGCCGCCATGCCCGCCCGCAGCAGGCCGCGATCCTTGAGCGAGAACCGTTCCGCGGGCATGCCGGTCACCTTGCGCACCGCCTGCTCGAGCGTCACAGTGCCGGCGCGAACCTGCTCCCCGACGATTCGTGCGAAAGCCCCGAAGCCGCGCCGGTGCGGCCGGGTCCCCATGTAGATGCCGTCGGTCGATCCGATGTAGAGCGGGTGCGCGATGGTGCGCCTGAGGACGCCCTCGCCGTCGATCGATTCAGGCCAGTGGTAGATCGCGAGGGCTCGTCCTGCGTGGCCGGCGAGCAGGTCGAAGAGAAAGTCGACGTCGGCCTGGCCTGACTTGCGGGCGAGCTGTCCGATGCTGCTTCCCTCCAACGCCTCGCCTCCCTCCACGCAGCTGAGAGTTATCTCCCCGCGCTCGCCGATCCGCTCCGCGGTCTCGGGGCGGAGCCGCTCGCGCTGCGCGCTGCTGTTCAGCAGGTCCATGCTGGCCCTGTACCCGCCGGCCTGGGCCCACTCCGGCAGCATCATCAGCAGATGCGTGTTGGCCGCCGAGTACGGATACATGTCGAAGGTGACGTCCGCGCCGGAGGCTTGCGCCTCGTCCAGCAGGCGAGCGGCGGCGCCGTCCACCGCGAGGTGAGAGATGTGTACCTTGACCCCCGATCGCCGGCCGATCTCGAAGCTCTCCCTCGAGCCCTGCTCGACCCGGCTCCAGTAACCGCGCTGGTGAGGCGCGTAGACGCCGCCCGCGGACGCGACCACCTCGCAGAGCTCGATGAGCTCGCCAACGCCTGAAAGCGCCCCGGGCTGGTACTCGAGGCCCGCCGCCATCCCGACCGCGCCCGCGTCCAGCCATTCGACCAGGTGCTCCTTCATCGCCGCCATCTGGTCGCGCGACGGCGCTCCGGGCTCCCAACCCATGGCGGCGACCTTGATGGCCAGGTGCGGCGCCTGCGGGACGAGATGGTTCGGGATCCTGCCCTCGAAGATCGACAGGTAGTCCGCCACCGAGCTCCAGTCCCAACCGATGGCGGGGTCGCCGTAGAAGACCTGGAGATAGTCCTTGACCTCGCGCAGCCGCTGAGGCGTCAGCGGCGCCCAGCTGAAACCGTCGGGTGACATGAGCTCGGTCGTGACGCCGTCGAGCACGCCGGCGAACTGATCCACGCCACCGAGCCGCGCGAGCTCGGAATGGACGTGGACGTCGATGAAGCCCGGCGCCACCGCGAGGCCGCTCGCATCGATGACGCGGGCGGCATCCACCGCGCCGAGGCGATCCACTGCCGCGATGCGGCCATCCTTGATGCCGACGTCGAGGCGCTGGGCAGGGGCGCCGGAGCCGTCGACGACATCGCCATTCTTGATGACTACATCGAAATCCACCGGCTACGGCTCGAGCTCTTCGCTTCCCGCCTCAGCCAGCAGCTCCCTCGTCATGCGGGCGCTGCCGGCGAGCAATCCCCCGTCCACCCGGAGCACGATGCCGGTGATCCAGGACGCCTCTTCCGAGGCCAGGAACATCGCAGCGTTGGCGACATCGTCCGGCTCCCCGACCCGACCGAGCGGGTACCACTTGACGAGGCGCTCGAAGACCACCGGATCGCGATCGACACGCTCCTGCCAGATGGGCGTCCGGATCGTGCCTGGAGCGATGGCGTTGCACCTGATCCCGTTCGCCCCGTATCGCACAGCGATGCTCTGCGTGAGGTTGATCACTCCCGCCTTGGCGGCGCTGTAGGCCTCGTTGCCCAGCGCCGAGATTCCATTGACCGACGCGATGTTCACGATCGCCCCGCCGTGCCGTCCGATCATCGAATGCAGGGCCGCCTTGGAGCAGAGGAACACGCTCCGCAGCACCACTGCCACATCGCGGTCCCAGGTGGCTTCGTCGATTCGCAAAACATCGTCTCCGTCGGCGATGGCCGCGTTGTTGATGAGCACGTCGACATGGCCCAGCTGTGACTCGACCTGCGCGACCATCGCCTCCACCTCGGGCGCCTGGCTGACATCGGCGCGGAACGCTGCGGCCTTGCCGCCCGCTGTCGAGATCTCGGCCGCCACCCCATCGGCGCGGTCGCCAAGCCAGTCCACGACAGCCACCTTCGCCCCTTCGGCCGCGAACCTGTGCGCGATGACGCGCCCGATTCCCGAGCCGGCGCCGGTAACGACGACGACCTTGCCCTCGAACCGAAAGCCACCCTCTCCCCCTCGGGGAGAGGGGTGGGGCGAGGGGCGTGCGCCTGGACGTTCGCTCACGCCAGCACCGGCAGCTCCACCCGGCTCGGGTGTGCGGCATCGTGGAGCACCGTCTGGATCGCGACCTTACGGTCGCTCAGCTTGTCGACTCCGACCGGGTTGCCTGTGTTCAGGTTGCGGTCCCAGTGCGGGAAGTGGCTGGAGCTCACCTGGACGCGGACACGGTGACCGGCCTTGAACAGGTGAGCGCACGTGCCGACATCCATCACGAACTCGGTGACGGTGCCCGCGGGGATCGGCCGCGACCGATCCGTCCCGCCGGCGAACCGCGCGCGCTGGATGGTCTCCTGGATGTTGATGGAGCGGCCCGAGGGGTCCACGTCGCACACCTTGACCACCCAGTCGGTGTCGGGCTGATTGGTGGCGGCGCAGATGTGAGCGCGGATCATCCCAGCGACGAGCCGTTCCTTCGCCAGGGGCTCCGAGCTGTACACGAGCACGCCGTTCCAGGATTCGACCGGCCGCTGGTCGTATGGGCCCATCGGGGCCACGAAGTCGAGACAGCACGACCTGCCGCCCCGGCTCTGCGTGGGCGTGGCAGGGTCGTACGAGTACGTGTCAGGAGCTTCCGATGAGCCAGGCGCCTCCTCCGAAAGGAAGCCGTCGCCGCTGATTGAGTTGGCACGAGTGCGGGCACGAAGATGCAGCGGCCAGGGCTTCGCCGGCGGGGGCCAATCCTCGAAGTCGTGCCAGCGGTTGGCGCCCGAGACGAACGCGCGAACGCGCGCGCCTTTCGCCGGGTCGCCGTCGCGAAGCCACTGGTCGAAGAACGCAAGCTGGAACAGGTCGACCTGGTTTCGCGCCTCAGGGCCGAAGTCGACGTCGCCGAACGCCGGCATCCACGGCATGTGGTACCAGGGCCCGATCACAAGGCGCGTGTCGTCGGAGCGAGGCCCCCGCCGGATCCCCCGGTAGTTGGCCATCGTGCCTTCGAGGAACACGTCGTACAGGCCGCCCACGGCCAGGGTCGGTACGGAGACCTGCGGCAGCTTGTCCGTCACGTCCCACTGCTTCCAGTACTCGTCCTTCGTCTCGTGCGCGAGCCAGTCGGCGAAGAATCCGCCTGGGGAACCCGGGGTGAGATTCGGGATCGCCGTCAGCGGCAGCCACCAGTAGTAGTCGTTGACCTTCGCGTATTGCGCGGCCAGCGTGGGCTCCAGGTCAGGGTCGCGGCGGCGCGCCACATCGTCGGCGAGGAAGGTGGCCCACGACGCGTTGAATGCCAGCGCGAAAGCGCCGTTGTTGTAGGCCCATCCCTCGTACAGGTCGGGGCTCGTCATCGCCGGGACCATGCACCGCAGGCCCTCCGGCTTGCGCACCGCGATCTGCAGCTGGGTATGGCCCGGGTATGAGAAGCCGTACATTCCCACGCGTCCGTTCGAGAACGGCAGCGAACCCAGCCACGACATGGTGTCCTCGCCGTCGTCGGCCTCGGACTCGAACGGTGTGAACTCGCCCCCGGAGGCCCAGCGCCCTCGCACGTCCTGGACGACGACGGCGTAACCGTGGCGTGCATACCACGATGGGTGCGCGTAGCAGAGGTCCTCGCCCTGGCTCTTGTCGTATGGAAGCCTGATCAGCAGCACGGGATGCTTGCCGCCCGCTGCGGGGCGCCACACGTCGGCCTTCAGCACTGTGCCGTCCCGCATCTTCGATTCGAGGGTCTCCTGGACGATGGTGTCGCTCATGACCGCTCCCTGAGCGTCCGCCATGCGGCGGGTGCCCTTTTCAAAGAATGCCGTGCTCCGCAAAGACCTCCCGGATGCTCGCGCCTTTGCTGAGTATGTCGCGCATCGTGTTCTCGCCCGACACCTTCTCGAGGGCGCGCGCGACGATCTCCTCTTCGATCGCGGCCGGCACCACGACGCATCCGTCGTCGTCGGCCACGACGAGGTCCCCCTCCGCGACCGATACGCCCCCGACCGGAATCGTGCTCCGGATGGCAACGACCTCGAGGCGGCCCTTCGAGTCGGCAGGCGACAGCCCGGTGGCGAAGACCGGGAACTTCATGTCAACGATTCCCCAGCTGTCGCGACTGAGGCCGTCGAGCACGACTCCCCGACCGCCCTTGGCCCGAGTGTGCGTGCTGAGGAGCTCGCCCCAAAGCGCCGCGCGCGACTCGCCCTCGACTGCCCCGACCACCACCTCTCCAGGCCGAAGACCGTCAAGCAGGTCCATGAGGAGCTTGTACGGCTCGGGAGGCAGCTCGCTGACCTCGATCGCGAGCATGGTCGCCGCCCGCCCGACCACCTTGGCCCCTGCGTACAGAGGCCGCACCTGCGGCCGCATGACCTGGTGCCGGTGTCCCGCGTCGTCGAGGACGTCCGACAGGACCGACGAGTAGAGACGTTCCGCTATGCCGTCGAGGTAGCCGGTGGCGAACCTGTCCATCGATGCCTCCTTAATCCGGTCAGGACGCGGGCGCGCGGAGAGCCGTCGCAAGCTTGGCCGCTTCCTGGATGACCGCCTCCTGATGCGGCTGGAGCTCCTGCCCTCCGAACGCGGCCAGCAGGCCGAGGAGCGGATCGGCGAGCCCGGTCCGAACGCCTGCCATCTCTTCGATGATGGCCAGCCCGCAGTACGGGACGTACGCCGGCGAGTAGCCGCCTTCGTGGCAGGCGACCAGCCGGCCGCCGCACACCTCCCTCGCGACCTCCAGAACGACCTGCGTCAGCTTTCTGTAGCCGTCGCTGGTCATCATCATCGAGGCGAGCGGATCCATCGCGCTGGCGTCCAGCCCTGAGGCGACGAGGATCAGCTCCGGGCGGAAAGCTCGGAGCGCGGGCGCGACGACCCGATCGAAGGCGGCGACGTACGCTCCGACTCCCGACCCTGGCGGAAGCGGAACGTTGATGTTGTAGCCCTTGCCCGCTCCCGCCCCTGTGTCTCCGATGGCGCCTGATTTGGGCGGGTAGTTGTTGTCCTGGTGGATCGAGATGGTGAGCACCGTCGGGTCTTCGTAGAACGCGTGCTCGGTGCCGTTGCCGTGGTGCACGTCCCAGTCCACTATCGCCACGCGCGACAGTCCGCGCGCCTGGCGCGCGTGCGCGGCCGCGAGCGCCGTGTTGGCGAAGATGCAGAACCCGCGGCCGTGGTCCCTCTCTGCGTGGTGGCCGGGCGGCCGAACGAGCGCGTAGGCGTTGTCCACCTTTCCGTCGAGGACGGCCTCGACCGCAGCCAGGCAGCCGCCCGCCGCAAGCAGTGCGATCTCATAAGACCCGTGGCCAAACGGGGTTTCCTCGCCCGCCTCTCCACCCCTCTCCGAGCTCGACTTCTTGATGCGATCCATGTACTCGCGCGTGTGCAGCCGGGCGATCTCGTCCTCGGTTGCCATGCGCGGTTTCAGCTGGACCAGGTGGTCCATCAGGCCGCTGACCTCGACGAGGTTGCGGATGCGCCGCTTGCCCGCGGCGCTTTCGATGTGTCCCAGCGGCTCGACTGTCAGGCTTGCGGGCGTCACCCATGCGCCGGTGCCCGTGTCGTGCCACATGTACAGCTCGTGCCAGACGAATCCAGTGGTCAGCTCAATCCTCCCCCGCGCTGGATTTCGGGAATCTCCTCGACGGCCTGGGCCGGAGCAGGTAGGCCAGGCGCCGGCGGCCCCGGCGGCTCGGGGCCGAGGTACCGGTCATAAGTCTTGCGCAGCACCGGCCACAGGCCTTGCGGCGCGAAGACGGCGATCCCGGCCAGGATCAAGCCCTCGAACAGCGCCCTGTAGTCTCCGATTGCAACCAGGTACTGGTCGAGCCCGATGATGATGGCGGCGCCAAGGATGGGTCCCGCGAACGTCCCCCATCCGCCGATCACGATCATCGCCAGCAGGTCGATGAGGCGCGGGAAGTCGAACACCGACGTCGAGATGCCGCCGTTGTAGTGGGTCATGTAGCCGCCGGCGAGCCCGGTGAAGAAGGCGCTGATCGCGAACAGGATCATGCGGATGCGGAACTGGTTGATGCCTCTGCTCACCGCATAGGTCTCGGAATCGCGAAGCGCCGTCACCGCCACACCGAGCGGCGAATGGATCACGCGCCAGATGGCAAAGGTCGCGATTCCGAAAATGACCATCGCCAGGTAATAGAGGTAGATGGTGCGCTGCTGGCCGACGGCGTTGCCGAACGAGAACGTCGGCACGCTGACGAGGCCGTAGCCGCCGCCGCTGATGAAGCGCGGCCCGGTCACGGCGAACACCCGCGCGAGCTCATGAAAGGCCAGCGTGAGCAGCACGACGTAGACGCCGCGAAGGCGGAGCGTGGGGAGCCCGATGCCGACCGCGGCCAGCAATGCGACCAGTGGCGAGAAAAGCATCGCGATAAACGGGTTCCAACCCAGGCTGTGGGCCAGGACTGCCGTCGTCCACCCACCCACCGCGAACAGCGCCACCTGGGCGAAGGAGTAGATCCCCCCATAACCCATGATCAGGTTCCACGATTGGGCGACGACCGCCTGCATGAAGAACAGGATCAGCAGGGTGATCAGATAGTCGCCGATGCTGATCCTCGCGAGCACCAACGGCAGGGCGATGCCCGCCAGGACCGTGCCGCCCACGGCGACCAACGGCACTCGGCGCCACGGCGCGGCGTCCTGGTCGACCTTGGGCCTTACGGCCGCCACCGGAGCTGCCGCTGCGCTCACAGCCGCCTCACCTCGCCGATGCCGAAGAGTCCGTTGGGCCGGACGATCAGCATGAGGATGATCAGCACGAACACGCCTGGCTGCGCCCAACCCACGCCGTAGAAGACCTCGACGAACGACTCGAACACTCCCAGGATGAACCCCGCCACCAGCGCTCCGCGGATGCTGCCGAGGCCGCCGAATATGGTGACGATAAGGGCCTGGATCAGCGGGTGGAAACCGGAGTTCGGGCTCAGGAAGAACGAGGGCGAGAGCAGCACGCCGGCGAGGCCGGCGAGGGCGCCGCTGATGGCGATGACGATGCCGTAGGTCTGAACGACTGGGATCGACATCAGGCTCGCGGCCTCCGTCTGCTGCGACACCGCGCGGATCGCCATCCCCTGCCGCGTGTAGGTGAGGAACAGATAGACGATGGCGAAGAGCGCCAGCGACGTTCCGATCACCAGGAGGCCCTGGTAGGTGATCTGGACGCCGGCCACGATGGTCGATCCCGACAGCACAGGAGGGACGACCTTGTACTGGGGGTTGAAGATCAGGAGCGCCGCCGCGGAGACCGCGATCGAGATGCCGACGGTGGCCACCAGCGTCGAGTTGTCGAAGCCCGGCTTGCCGATGACCGGGCGAATGAACACCATGTGCATGGCGTACGCGAACGCGGCAGCGGCGAGCACCCCGAACGGCAGTCCGACCAGGATCGGCAGATGAAGGAATGCCACGACCCAGTAAGCGGCGTAAGCGCCCACGACGAAGAGCGCCCCGTGGGCGAGGTTGAGCAGCCGGACAGCGCCCCAGACCAGGGTCAGGCCGAGGGCCATCAGCCCGTACGCGGAGCCGAACAGGACTCCTCCCCAAACCGCCTGCACGAATTGCGTGCTCATCCCAGGTAGCTCTCCAGCAGGGCCTTGTCGCGCAGCAGCTCAGCGGCCGGCCCCTCACGGACCAGCGATCCGGTCTCCAGCAGGTAGACACGGTCGGCCAGGCCGGCGACGTGATTCGCGTTCTCGTCGG
>VBIU01000056.1 GCA_005880945.1 Chloroflexota bacterium
CGTGCACCTGGATCCCGTCTCCCGCCACCTTGCGGTATGCGTCCGACACGTAGGCTTTCGCCATCGACGAGGCGAGCGAGCGATCCGGGGCGTCCGCCTCGACCGCCCAGGCTGCGTAGTAGGTCGCAGAGCGCCCGCTTTCTGAGAGCACGAGCATATCCGCGAGCTTGTGCGAGACCGCCTGGTAGATGCCGATCGGCTTGCCGAACTGGTGGCGCGTCTTCGCGTACTCCGTTGACGACTCGAGGACTTTCTGAGCACCACCGACCATCTCGGCGCACAGCGCTGCAGTCGCCCAATCGAGCGCTCGCTTCAGAGCGGGCCACGCCTTGTGGGGAGCTCCCATCAGGGCGTCGGCCGCGAGCTGGACGCCATCGAAGCGCACCTCGCTCCAACGGCGGGTCATGTCCAGGGTCTGGAGCTGCGTGACGCGCATGCCCTTCGGTCGGCCTTTGACGAGGAACAGGGAGATGCCCTCCTCACCCTCGCCTCGCGTCCGCGCCGCCACCACCGTGTAATCCGCGCCTTCCGCGTCAGGAACGAAGAGCTTGACGCCATCGAGCTGCCACCCGCCGCCGACCGGCTTGGCCGCGAGCGTCACCCCGCCGGCGTCCCAACGGCCAGCCGCCTCGGTGAAGGCCAGGGTGGCGCGAGCTGCGCCCTCCGCGATCGGGGGCAGCACCTCCTTCTTCTGCGCCTCGGTGCCGGCCTCGATGAGGGCAGGCACCGCCAGGGCCATCGTGGCGAAGAACGGCCCCGGCATCAGCGCCCGGCCGCATTCCTCGAGGACGACGATCAGGTCGAGAAAGCTGCCCGCCCCGCCGTACTGCTCAGGGATGCCCAGGGCGGTCCAGCCAAGGCCCGCCATCTTCTTCCACAGGACCGGGTCGTATGCGTCGGCGCCCTGCATGAGCTTGCGGACGACCTTGGACCCGCATTCCTTGGCCAGGAAGTCGCGCGCAGAGCTGCGGAGCATCTCCTGCTCCTCGGAAAACGCGAAGTCCATCTGCCCTCGAGTGTAGTCAGGTCTTGGAAGGCTCGTCCTCGGAAAGATCCGCTTGCGATGAGGGGGCGGGCAGCTCCAGCGGCTCTTCTGGGGCCGGCAGCTCTGCGGGGTCTGCCGGTGGCGCCAGCTCAGGCTGTGGCTTGGGCGCCTTCTTCGCCCTTGGCCGGGGCGTCGGGCCGGGCCGCGGAGTGGGCGGAGGTGGTGAAGGCGGCGGTGGCGCCGGTTCTTGCTCGACGGGTGGCGCCGTGACGGGCGCGGGTTCGGGCTCGGCCTGCACTTTCGCCGGCGCCTCTGCTGCCGCCGGGGCCGGCGGCGGAACCGCCGCCTCTCGTCGGACCGGTGGAGGCGTCGCGACCTGCGGGCGAAGTCGGAACAGCATCAGCAAACCGAAGAAACCGACGAGTATCGCGAGAGTGCCCATCGCGACGCCGACGGCCAATCCGGCATCCTCGCCGCTCGTCATGGGTCGCTCGAACCCGGCCGGACACGCGGCTGGCGCGGAAGGGCAGGTGCCGAGCACCGCGAGGCGAAGAGGCACCGCGATGATCGAGAGCATGCCGTAGACAAGAGCGATGCCGGCGAGAAAGTACAGCGCGGTCGCGAGGGGCCTGCCCCGCTGATAGGTGAGCGCGCTGACGGCCATCGCCGCGGCGGCGATGCCGAACGGGATCGCTGCTCCCGCTATGCGATTCGTGCCCCCGGCGGCCAGCAGGAGTGACGCGACGCCGCCGGTTGCGGCGAGCCCGCAGGACAGCCAGAAGGACCAGAGCACGCTCGGTTCGCGCCGCGAAATCGAATCCATCAGCGGAATCATGCACAGATTGACATGTGACCATTTGGTCACATATAATGCCCGCGAAGTGGATCTGGTTTTCAAAGCGCTGGCGGATTCGACCCGCCGCTCATTGCTCGACAATCTCTTCGCCCGGGACGGGCAGACGCTCGGCGAGCTGAGCTACGGACTCGAGATGACGAGGTTCGGGGCGATGAAGCACCTGCGCGTGCTCGAGCGAGCCGGCCTCGTCACCACCCACAAGGTCGGACGCCAGAAGCTTCACTACCTGAACCCGGTGCCGATCCAGGAGATCCACGAGCGCTGGGTTGGCAAGTACGCCGTGCCATGGCTGCGGGCGATGAGCGCCATCAAATCCGAGCTGGAAGGGGAATCAGCGCGACCGCCATCTCCAGCCGCAATCCCATCTCGAGACCGGCGAGCAGCATCCGGTCACGCTCAGATCAAAAGGAGGATCAAGGAGTGAGCAGCAAACCAGAGCACGTGTACGTCACGTACATCAAGACGACGCCGGAGCGTTTGTGGCAGGCGCTGACCGATGGGGAGATGACCAAGAGGTACTACTTCGCGGGCACCGTCGCGTCGGACTGGAAGAACGGCTCTACATATCGCTTCACCAACCCCAAGGGCGTGCTGCAGATCGAAGGGAAGGTGGTCGAGGCGGACCGGCCTCGAAAGCTGGTGACCACCTTCAGCGCGGTTTGGGACGAGGACGTCCGCAAGGACAAGCCGACATTGGCCACGTTCGAGATCGAGCCGATGGGCGATGCGTGCAAGCTGACCGTGATCCACACCGGCTTCGAAGGCGAGACCGCCACCTATCACCAGGTCTCAGGCGGCTGGTCGATGATCGCCGCGAGTCTCAAGAGCCTGCTCGAGACCGGCGAGCCTCTTCACCTCAGCCAGCCGGAGCAAGCACCGGTCTGACGTTCCTCGATTCGCGGGGGGCGCCGCTACTCCGGCGGCGTTCCCCGCGGCCCCCCGGCTTCATCGGAGGAGTCGAGCCGCCGGCCGGTCGTGACGTTCAGCTGGCCCAGCCGCTCTTCGTGGTAGGGATCACGATTGCCAAAGAGCTCCTTTGTGGTCGTGAGCCGGATGCGCAGCAGGACGATTAGCGCCTTCACGCCATCCAGCCAGGTGAGCTTCTTGCCCTCGTCTCGGGTCCGCGCCGCGTAATCGATGGGGACTTCGTAGATGCGATATCCCAGCCGCAGAATCCGGCCGGTGATCTCCGGCTCGATGTCGAACCGAGTCCCTCGCAATCCGAGCCTGCGCATCAGCGAGGTGCGCATGACTTTGAACCCTGTCTCCATGTCCTGGATGTAGCAGTTGAACAGGATGTTGGTCGCGGTCGTCACCACCCAGTTGCCCACCACGAACCAGTACGAAAAGGCACTATGACCGGCGAATCCTCGAATGCCGTACACGACATCGGCGCGCCCACGCAGGATGGGCGAGATCAGCTTCTCGTAATCCGCCGGGTCGTACTCGAGGTCCGCGTCCTGGATGACGACGAGCGGAGCGGTGATCGCCTCGAGCCCGGTGCGGATGGCAGTCCCCTTGCCAAGGTTGACGTCGTGGTGTTTCACAGTGACACGCGGGTCGCTCGTCGACCGGCGAGCGGCCGCAATGGTGCCGTCGCTGGAGCAGTCGTCGACGACCACGACCTGCTGGACGGACGGCTCGCGAAGCACTCGGCGTATCACCTGCGCGACGGACCGCTCCTCGTTGTACGCGGGGATGATGACTCCGAGAACAGGCTTTGCCGCGGCCACGATTCGGCCTAGTCTAGTCGGCCGCCTTTGCCTCTTTGCGCCCTTCCGTATGCGCCCGGCCCGCGGCGACATGGACCGTCTGGCGCAGGGGGAGCTCCTCGATGAACAGCGTGGCTATGAAAGCGAGCGCGATGATCACCAGGCCGGCAACGAACACAGGGTGCAATGCGTCTGCGAGCCCATGGCGAATGGCGGCGGCGATTTCGGGCGGCAGGTGGGCGAGCTGAGCGGGATCGAACACTGCGCCGGCGCTGCCGGCGGAGGACTGGAAGCCCTTCAGCACGTTTGCCGGTAAGTAGCGGGCCAGGGACGCTGTCATGCCCTGCGTCAGGATCGTGCCCATGATCGCGAGCCCGATCGCCGAGCCCATCGAGCGTGAGAGCTGCGTTGCCGAAGTCGCGACCGCCATGTCGGCGCGGCTCACCGAGTTCTGGACGACCAGCGTATAGGTCTGAGCCGTCACGCCGAGCCCCAGCCCGATCAGGATCATCGCCTCCACGACCGTCTGGTTGCCGGTGTGGACGTCAAACGTGGCCAGCATGGCGAAGCCGGCGCCCATGAGCACGAGGCCGGCCAGCAGCGGCACCTTGTAGCGCCCGGTGCGGGACATGAGCTGCCCGTTACCGATGCTGGTCACGACCATAGCCACCAGCATCGGAACCAGGATCGCGCCCGAACCGGTCGCGCTGTTTCCGATCACCCCCTGCACGAACACGGGCAGGAAGAAAATCGCGCCAAACATCGTCATCGCCACGCCCATCCCCGCGATGTTCGAGAACGTGAAGATGCTGCTCCTCCAAAGATGAAGCGGCAGCACCGGCTCGGGCGCTCGTGTCTCGATCCACGCGAAGGCGATCAGGAGTGCCGCCGCCACTGAATAGAGTCCGACGATCTGCCATGAGCTCCACGCGTACTGGTTGCCGCCCCAGACGGTCGCGAGGAGCAGGGCGGTGATGCCCAAAGAAAGGGTCAGGCTGCCCCCGACATCGATCGAGTGCTTGCGCTTCTCATTTGGCACATGCATGTAGAGGGCGACCACCACCAAGGTGAGCACCGCGAAAGGAAGGTTGACGAAGAAGAGCCAGCGCCAGGAGTAGTGGTCGGTGATGAACCCGCCCGCGGCGGGACCGACGATCGAGGCGAGCCCGAACGACGCTCCGATCATGCCCTGGTACTTGCCGCGTTCGCGCGGCGAGATGATGTCCCCGATGATCGCCTGGGACAGCGGCATGATGAAGCCCATCCCGGCGCCCTGCACGAACCGTGCGAACACGAGGAACCAGAAGTTCGGGGCGATGCCCGAGAGCCCCGATCCGATGGCAAAGACCACGATCCCGGTCATGTACAGCGGCTTGCGGCCGTAGACGTCCGAGAGCTTGCCCGCGATGGGCACGACGATCGTAGAGGCCAGCATTGCCGAGATCGGAATCCAGCTGTAGTCGGCGATTCCGCCCAGCTCGGCGACGATCGTCGGCAGGGCCGGCGCGACCAGCGTCAGATTGAGCGAAGCGATCAGCGACCCGAGCATGAGGCCGGCGAATGCCGCGAGGACCGCCCGGTCTACGCCCTTCTTTTCCGTCTCGGCTCCCGGGATGCGATTGACGACCGCGGTCATGGAAGCCTTGTGGCTAGCGGCTGCGCGGCAGTCCCAGGACGCGCTCGGCGAGGATGTTGCGGAGGACCTCAGACGTGCCTGCCTCGATGGTGTTCGCTCGCGAACGCAGGAACTGATACTTCCAGCCGGTCCCGTCGCCGACCTGGCCGGCGGGGCCGGCGACATCGACAGCAGTCTCGGTCATGCGCTGGTTGAGCTCCGACCACATGAGCTTGAGGATCGAGCCCTCTGGCCCCGGGATTCCGTTTCGCTTGACGGCGGTCACGGCCCGGTAGCCGTTGAGCTGAAGCGCGCGTGCCTCGATGGTGTGTTGAGCGACCTTCTGCCTCACTAGCGGGTCAGAGCCCCGCCCAAGCCTGCGCGTGTGGTCGGCCAGCTCGGCTGCGGTGATCTGAGCTCTCGTCGCCAGCGCCATTCCAAGGGTGCCGCGCTCGTGCAGCAGGGTGGTCATCGCGACCGCCCACCCCTGGCCGGCCTCGCCAAGGATCTGCGACTTGGGCACCTTGACGTCCTTGAAGAAGATCTCGTTGAACTCGGCGTCGCCTGTGATCTGCACCAACGGCCGGACCTCGACGCCTGGGCTCTGCATGTCGACGAGCAGGTAGGTGAGCCCGTCGCGCGGATTCGCCTCCTTGCGCTCGCGCGTCAGCAACATGCACCACCTGGCGACGTGCGCGAGTGTGGTCCAGACCTTCTGGCCGTTGACGAGGTAATGGTCGCCCTTGTCGTCCGCGCGTGTCTGCAGGCCTGAGAGGTCGCTGCCCGCGTTCGGCTCACTGAAGCCCTGGCACCAGATCTCTTCGGCCGACAGCAGCGGCGGAAGGTATCGCTTCTTCTGCTCCTCGGTGCCGTGTGCGATGACGACCGGACCGCCCATGCCAAGGCCGATGACGTTGATCGGCTCCGGCGTCTGGGCGACGATCATCTCGTCATTGAAGATCAGCTGCTCCATGAAGCCGGCCCCTCGACCGCCGTACTCCTTGGGCCAGGTGATGCCCACGTAACCCGCGTCATACAGCTTCTTCTGCCAGGCGCGGCGGTTCTCGATGAGGGTCTGCTGGTCGGACTCGCTCGAGTCGTCCTTCGGAGCGTTGGCTTTCAACCACGCACGGACTTCGTCGCGGAATGCTTTCTCCGACGCGTCGAGCTCGAAGTCCATACGACTACCTTAGGCCACGGCCGGGATGACTTCGGAAGCCAGGAGCTTCAACGCCTCGCGATCGTCGAGCAGGAAGTGCTGGAGCATGAAGAGGTCGACGCCCAGCTTGGCGTACCCGCGCATCTGCTCGACGACCTCCTCGGGAGTGCCCACGAATGCGCCCTGTCGCGCCGCCTCCAGGATCTCGTCAGGTGAGTCCCTTTTGAGTCGAGGAACCACCTCGGCCACCTGAAGCGCGCGCTGCCGCAGCTCGTCACGGTCGCGCCCGATGATGAAATTCGCCATAACCGAGTAGCGGATGGAGGCTGGGTCGCGACCTATCTCGCGGCATGACTGGTTGATCACCTCGCGCTTGTGGCGATACTCCTGCTGATCCATTCGCGTGTAGTTCCACTCGGCCGCCTCGCGCGCTACGAGGGGAAGGGCGCGCTTCTCGCCGACGCCACCCATCAGCAAAGGCATCGGGTTCTGGGCCGGCTTGGGATTCGACTTGGCCCATGTGTCGCGAATCCGCGCCACGCCCGCCTCGAAGAGGTCCATGCGCTCCTTCAACGTCAGAAATGGGATGCCGAACGTCACGTGTTCGTGCTCGTTCCAGCCCGCGCCTACGCCGAGGATCAGCCTCCCTCCGCTGAGCCGATCCACCGCCGCCGCCTTTCGCGCCAGCACCGCCGCGTGGTGGAAGGTCATCGGGCTGACCATTGGACCGAACTGGATCGTCTTCGTCCACTCCGCCGCCAGGGCGAGCGACGTCCAGCAGTCGATGCAGTCGCGGCTGTCGTCACCCATCAAGGAGATCAGGTGCTCGCTGCGCCGCAGCGACGCAAAACCGAGCGCCTCAACGTCATGGCAGAGGTTGCGCCAGCGCTCCCAAGAAAGTCCCTCCTGACCCTCGATCATGATTCCGAGCTGCGTCATCTCTGCAGCGAAATCGTAAGGTCCTCGAGCGTTCGCCAGTTGAGGATCCGGTCTTGGGGAATGCCGGCCCTTCGGGCCATCCACGCGGCCATCGGCACGTAAGCCAGCTCCGCCGGCGCATGCGCATCGGCGTCCAACGTGAAGTTGCACCCGCACTCCAGCGCGAGTCGAGCCATCTCCGGCGAGAGGTCCATGCGAGCCGGGTCGCAATCGATCTCGAGGGCCACGTTATGTCGGGCCGCTTCTTTGAATACGGCTTCAAAGTCATAGTTCGCGCCCTCGCGCGCGCCTGGCCGCCGCCCGGTTGGGTGACCAACGACGTCGACGTGAGGATTGGAGACCGCCCGCAGCATCCGTTGCGTCATCGCAGTTTCCTCCTGGCGCAGCTTCACGTGCGGCGACGCGATGACGACGTCGAGCAGCTCGAGCACCTCGTCGGGGAGGTCGAGCGCGCCGTCCTCGAGGATGTCCACCTCTATGCCCTGGAGCAGGGTTAGCGTCTCGAGCCGCGATTGGACTTCAGCCATCTCGCGGGACTGGGCGAGCAGCCGCTCCGGACCGAGCCCGTTCACCACCTTGATCCGGGGCGAGTGGTCGGTGATCCCCAGGTAGTGGTATCCCAGCGCCTCGGCGCCCTGGGCCATTTCGAGCATCGTCGCCCTGCCGTCGCTCCAGTCGGTGTGCGAATGCACATCCCCCTGGTACTGGCCGAGGTCGAGGTCTGACTCGTCGTCTCGGGACGGCTGGCCCGTCTCTGCCCGCAGCCGCTCGAGGTACGAGCTCTTTCCTGTCTCGATCAGCCCGGCCAGGACCTTGGCGATGCCCGGGCCGACGCCCTCGATCGAGGTGAGCGCATTTGCCTTCTGCAGCGCCTCGAGGTCCGGCCGCGAGATGACGACCGACCATGCGGCGGCCGCGAAGGCCTTGGCTCGAAATCGCTCCTCTGGATCCTGGCGCAGCAGGTATCCGATCTCAGAGAGCACCTGCGCCGCGGTGATCGCGTCCACCTGTCAATTGTGTGAGGATGCGGTCGTGGCCAAGGTCAAGCCGGTCGATCGGATGCCGGAGCTGGTCGAGCTGATGCTGGTCGAGCTGGGCGAGGACCCGGAGCGCCAGGGCTTACGAGCGACTCCGGAGCGGGTCGCCCGGGCGCTCCGGGAGCTGACCGACGGCTACGGGGTCCGCCCGGCGGACGTCATCGCGGGCGCCGTCTTCGACCAGGACTACGACGAGATGGTGCTCGTCAAGGACATCCCGTTCTACAGCCTTTGCGAGCACCATATGCTGCCGTTCTTCGGCAGCTGCCATGTCGGCTATCTGCCAAAGGGCAGGATCGTCGGGCTGAGCAAGATCCCCCGTCTGGTCGGGATGTTCGCCCACCGGCTCCAGCTCCAGGAGCGCCTGACCAAGGAGATCGCCGAGGCGCTGAATGACGAGCTGACCCCGCGGGGAGTCGGCGTAGTCGTCGAGGCGCGTCACCTTTGCATGGAGATGCGGGGGGTTCAGAAACCGGGCGGGCAGCTCATCACGTCGTGCATGCTCGGCACCTTCCGCAAGGACGCCCGGACACGCGGGGAGTTCCTGGAGCTGGTCCGCCACAACTAGGAGGCGGCGCCCGAGTTTTGTTGGTTAACCGGGATCGATACCTTCTGTGCGCCATTACACTTCGCTGCGCATAACGTGCGTCACGGTCTGGTGAGGAGTGGTGCTGTCCCCGCGGCATGGGTCGCGGGGTTTGTTTTGGTGCTGGCCGGCTGCACGCTGCCGAACAACCAGCAGGCTTCGAACTCGCCTGATGCCAGCCCATCGACTGCTCCCTCCAGCCCCGAGAGTAGCCCCTCGTCAGCACCCGAAGTGACGCCGCCCATAAGCTCATCACCTTCGGCAACCTCGCCTGCAGTGGCGAAGCTCGTCATCACGAGCCTTCCATTCCATACCGGTGAGGTGGGCATTGCCTATGCGGCGATAGCGCTGGGCGCTGCGGGCGGAACGCCGCCGTACCACTGGGCGATCAGCGCCGGAACGTTACCCGGCGGGTTGAGCCTGACGTCCGACGGTCAGCTTGGAGGAACTCCTTCAGCGGCGGGCCACCCTGGCTTCACGGTTCGCGTCACTGACACCGCTGGTCGGGCGGCGGCTGCGCCAGGCACCTTCACCATCTACTCTGCGCTCGCAGTCAGCCAGCCCTGCGCCTCACTCTGCAGCGTTGAAGAGGGCTGTACGGTGTGCGGTGCCTTCGGCGCCGTGAGCGGGGGCCTGGGCCCATATCACTACTTAATTACCAACGACAACCGTCCGACCGGAATGGGCGTGAGCGGGCTGACGCTTACAGGCCAATTTCCGCCGCCAGGACCTCTTGGACAGTTCGACCTGACCGTCCAGGTGAGCGACAAGTTCGGGGCAAAGCGAACTGTGAAGGCCAACTGGTACGTGTTTCCTCACATCCAATTCGTTAATAACGCCGCGACCTGCTTCGCCACGATTTCTCCTAGCTGTAGTACACAGCAGCTGACCTACGCAGGAGGTACCCCCGGCAAGGACCCCAAAGTCGTGGTCACCAGCGTGAACGCCCCGAACTACAAGAATGTGTTGCCGGTTGGCTTCAGTGCCGTCGCCAAGGGGGGCACGATCTACGTGACAATCCCAGCTCAGCCAAATAACGGCAACTGGAACGGCACCATCACCGTGAAGGTGGTGGACCTGAGTCCATGCGGACCGGGATCTAACTGCTCGTCGGGGCTCGCGACGATAACCGTACGAATCTGAACGTGCATTACGGTTTGGTGAGGACTGGTGTGCTCCCCGCGACTTTGGCTGCGGGGTTTATCTTGGCGTTTACCAGCTGCACCCAACTGACCAGTCAGCAGCCCACCAACTCGCCCGAGGCGACCCCGTCGACGCCCGCGGTCGGTTTCACACCAACGGTCTCACCGACTCCTTCTGAGACCGCCCCGCCGGCCGCCTCCCCATCGGCGAAAGCCTCGCCCAGCCCCGCGAAGCTGATCATCACCAGCCTCCCCTTCCACATGGGAGAGGTCGGACTCACTTACACGACGGTCACCCTAGGGGCTTCCGGTGGCCTTAAGCCGTACAAGTGGTCGATCAGCTCTGGAGCGCTCCCGCCTGGTGTGGCTTTGTCATCCATGGGCAAGACCACCGGCAAGCCGACGACCGTCGGCAACTTCTCGTTCGTGGTTCGAGTTGACGATTCGGCAGGGGGTGCGGCCGGCGTGTCGAGGTCGATATTCGTGTTTCGGCAAATCTCCTTCACGGCCTCTACAGCGAAATGCTCGGGAGACTACCTAAATGGATGCAGGACCACGCTGAACTACAACGGAGGCGCCTCAGGCGCCACGCCGAAGATCACCTTCACGCTGAATCCTGCGAGCCCACCGCTTCCGCAGGGCTCAACCATCACCGCGAAATCCGGGGTCGTCACCATTGCGATTGCAGCTCCTGCGTGCTTTTTCGACCCGGCGGTTCTGACTCTTACTCTCGTGGACCAGAGCCCATGCACCACCGGCTACCAATGCAAGTCGACCCCGGCGTCCATTGCTATAACGCTCCCTGGCGCCTGCTAGCTGATCCTCTAATTCGGCAGGCCGTAGGCGGGGCAAACATAACGAACCCTTTATGTATTAGACTTCTATAAAGCAAGCTTTATGTTTCTGCCCAGCCAGCGTCACGAGCTTCCCGACCATTTCCTGGCCTTCGCCAACCCCACCCGCCTGCGCATCCTGCAGCGTCTCGGAGAAGTGGGCGAGGAGAGCGTCAACGACCTCGTCGCCCACCTTCGCATGAGCCAGCCCCGCATCTCGTGGCACCTGCGGATGCTGCGCGTCGGCGGGGTGATCCGGACGCGGCGCGAGGGACGCCAGGTGTACTGCTCGCTGGATGTCGAGAACATCGCTCGCGAGCGCCGGCAGCTCGACGAATTGCTTGGAATCAAAGACCGCACGAAAACTCGCACGGAGGTTGGGGCATGAGAAACGGCCGCAAGAATGGCCATAGGAACGGCAAGGTCCGCGTCGCGATAGTAGGGGTCGGCAACTGCGCCTCCTCTTTCGTCCAGGGCGTCCATTACTACCGCAACGCTTCCCGCACCGACTTCGTGCCCGGCCTCATGCACGTCGATCTGGGCGGCTATCACGTCAGCGACATCGAGTTTGTCGCCGCGTTCGACATCGACAAGAAGAAAGTCGGCCTCGATCTGTCGAAGGCGATCTTCGCCAAGCCGAACAACACTGTGAAGTTCTCCGACGTTCCGGCCACCGGCGTCAAGGTCAGCCGCGGAATGACCCATGACGGCATCGGCAAGTACCTCGCCGACATCGTCCAGAAGGCGCCCGGCCAGACCTCCGACGTGGTGGGCATCCTGAAGAAGACAAAAGCCGATGTTCTGGTGAGCTACCTGCCCGTCGGTTCCGAAGAGGCGACGAAGTGGTACGTGGAGCAGGCGCTGCAGGCGGGCGTCGCGGTCGTCAACTGCATCCCGGTCTTCATCGCGCGCGAGCCCTATTGGCAGAAGCGATTCGAGGACAAGGGACTGCCGATCATCGGCGATGACATCAAATCGCAGGTCGGGGCCACGATCATCCACCGCGTTCTCACGCGCTTGTTCCGCGATCGCGGTGTCAAGCTCGAGCGGACCTATCAGCTCAACTTCGGCGGCAACACCGACTTCCTGAACATGCTCGAGCGCGACCGCTTGATGTCAAAGAAGATCTCGAAGACCCGCTCGGTCACGTCCCAGCTGGACTACGACATCGGCGCCGACAACGTGCACATAGGCCCTTCCGATTACGTGCCCTGGCTGCACGACCGCAAGTGGGCGTTCATCAGGCTGGAGGGTCGAAGCTTCGGCGATGTGCCGCTGAACGTCGAGCTCAAGCTGGAGGTGCACGACTCGCCCAACTCGGCCGGCATCGTCATCGACGCCGTTCGCTGCTGCAAACTTGCCCTCGACCGGGGCATCGGAGGAGCGCTGGAGGGCCCGAGCTCCTACTTCATGAAGTCGCCACCGGTGCAGTACAGCGACACTGAAGCCAAGCTCTTAGTAGAGGAGTTCATCGATGGTGGGAAGGCCGGGGCGAACGGTCGCGCCCGCCGCGTCACAAGCGCAAAGCCGGCGACCACCTCTGCTCGCCGCTAGCTACAGCGTTGGCGCGCGCGTCGTGCGGGCATTCCCGCCGAACCTGCGACACGCCGTCGTGGGCCCAGGCGGAACCGCCTGGTACTGGTTGAGCGGCGGGCAGCGTCGCGCGGCGCTGGACAACTATGCGGCCGTCCTCGGCGTGGACAGGTCCGATCCGCGGGTCGCGCGGCTCGCCCGGAGCGCTTTTCAGAATTACGGGCGCATGCTCGCTGACTTCCTGCTCATCGGCAGCCTCACCCCCCAGGAGCTCTTGCAGCGCATGTCCTATGACGGCCGGGAGAATCTCGATGCTGCGCTTGCCGGCGGTCGCGGGGCGATCATGGCAGTGCCCCACATGGGCTCGTGGGACATGGCGGGCGCATGCGCCGGTGCCCTCGGGTATCCGATCTCAGCCGTCGCCGAGCGCTTCCCCGGCTCGCTGAATGACGAGGTCATCCGAACGCGGAAACGATTTGGGTTGAACGTGATAATGCTCGGCCGCGCGGCGGTCCGATCGATAACACAGGCTCTCGAGGCCAACGGCGTCGTCGCGCTCCTGTGCGACCTGGAGCAGGGCCCAGGTGTCGAGGTCCGCTTCTTCGGCCGCCGTGCGGTGGTGCCGGGAGGCCCTGCCGCCATCGCCCTGAAGACCGGCGCCTCGCTGATGCCGGCCTACCAGTACACGGTGTCGCCAGGGCGCCACCACGTGCACCTGGATGCGGCCATCTCGTGGCCCGCCGGCGCGACCAAGGAGAGCCTCATGCAGCGGGTCGTGAGCCGTTTCGAGGAATTCATCTCGGCCCACCCCGACCAGTGGTATGCGTTCCGGCCGATGTTCAGAACCGAGGGGTGAGTGTGGCGGTACCGAGCGTTCAAGGCAGTCCAGTCGATCGTCGAGCGACTGCCTCGTGCGTGGGCCTACGCGTTGGCGGTGTTCGCAGCGCGCTTTGCCTTCTGGTTTTCGCCGCTGGCGCGACCGCGCCTTCAGTTCAACCTCCGGGTCGCATGTCCCGAGTTGGACGATCGCGAGCTGCGGCGCCTGACCTGGCTCAACTTCCGCAATCACGCCAAGGCCTACGCCGACCTCATGATGCTGCCTCGGACGCACGTGCAGGCAATGCGTCGGTTGCTGACGGTGCAGGGCTTGGAGCACCTCGAGGAAGCTCGCGCGATCGGCAAGGGAGTGATGGTCGTCTCGTGTCACATGGGCTCATACGAGATCGTCTCAGCGATCTGGGCGGCGACCCTGACGCCGGTCAGCTTCTTCGCGGAGGAGCTCGAACCAAGGCCGCTGTTCGAGTGGTACAGGGAGACGCGCGCACGACTGGGCATCAGCGTGCTCACCCTCTCGGTCAAGGGCATCCGCAAGGTGACGCAGGCTCTCAACGACAAGGAGATGGTGATCACCGCGATCGATCGCGACATCATTGGAACTGGCCACTTGATGCCGTTCTTCGGCCGGCCGGCTCCAATTCCTCTCGGCACTGCCGCCATCGCGTTGCGCTTGGGAACGCCGCTGCTGCCGGCCTGCGTCTACAGGCTGCCGGACGACACGTACATGGCGGATGCAGGACCACTCGTGATCGCGAAGAGCACCGGCGACCGGAAAGCCGACGAGATTCGCGTGACGCAGGAGCTCTTGCACCACATCGAGGGCTTCATCCGAAGCCACCCCGATCAGTGGCACGTGCCACACAGGATTTGGGACGGCAGCCCATGAGGACGAGCGCTTGAGGGTCGGACTCGTCTCCCCATACGATTTCGCGTCGCCTGGAGGCGTGAACGACCACGTTCGCCACCTGGCGCGCCAGCTCCGGCGGCTCGGCCACGAAGCCCGCATCTTCGCCCCATCCAGCCGGGCCGACGTCGATTTCGACACCGCGCGGTTCTACCGGATCGGCAGCCCCATCGCGATCCCGGTCAACGACTCGGTGGCGCGGATCACGCTGAGCTTTCACCTCGCCGACCAGGTCGCCGCGATCGTCGAGAAGGAACGTTTCGACGTCCTCCACTTCCACGAGCCGCTGATGCCGGCGCTGCCCATGACCATGCTCAAGATGTCGACGACCACCAACGTCGGCACGTTTCACGCGTTCGCCCGGTCGAATGTCGGTTACTACTACGGACGCCGCTGGCTCGAGCCCTACCTTGCGTATCTGCATCGCGGAATCGCCGTCAGCGAGCCCGCGCGAGCATTCCTGAACCAGTACTTTCCCGACTTTCCCTTGCGCATCATTCCGAACGGGATCGACGTCAACGCCTTCAAGCCGGGCCTCTCACCTATACGGCACCTTCGCGACGACCACATCAACATCCTGTTCGTCGGACGCCTCGAGAAGCGCAAGGGTCTCGGGGACTTGCTCCGTGCGTACGAGTTCATGCGCGGGCGCGTGCCCAAGAGCCGCCTCATCGTGGTAGGCGACGGGCCGCTTCGCGGCAGGGTCGAGTCGTATATCTCGCGGCGCAGGCTGCCGAACGTGGTGCTCGCCGGCTACGTGCCGGACTCGGTGCTGCCTCGCTACTACTGCAGCGCCGACGTCTTCTGCGCGCCGGCCACCGGAGCGGAGAGCTTCGGCATCGTCCTCCTGGAAGCCATGGCGACGGGGCTTCCCGTCGTCGCGACGGAGGTGGAAGGGTACATGTCGGTTCTGGAGCCAGGCCGCGACAGCATGACCGTCCAGCCGAAGGGCTGGGCTGAGCTTGGAGCCGCGCTGATCATCCTCGCGAGAGACGCCGAGCTCCGGCGCCGCATGGGCGGCTACGGGCTAGAGAAGGCGCACCGCTTCGGATGGGACGTCGTGGCTGCGCAGATCGTCGAGGTCTACGAAGAGGCGCGAATGGCGGCCACAGGGCGGGTCGAGGAGATAAATGTTCACGACGCGGTTTGAAGCCTGGGTCCGCCGGCGGGCGGAAGCGTTGATGTCGGCGCTCGGGCGCATCCCCATCACGCCCAACCAGATCACTGTCATCGGGGTCGCTCTGACCTTTGCCGCGGCCGTGCTGGCGGCTCTGGCTCACCTGCGCTGGGCCGGCGTCGTGCTGATCTTCGCCGGCACTTTCGACATCCTCGACGGGGCGCTCGCCCGCTCGTCGGGCCGTGCCTACCCGTACGGCGCATTCCTCGACTCCACCCTCGACCGATACTCAGAGGGAGCGATCTACATCGGTCTCGCCGCTTATTTCGCCGGCACCAGCGGGCCATTGCAGCGGTGGCTCTTGCTCGCGACGGTCGCGGCGCTTGCCGGCTCCTTCCTGGTCAGCTACGTTCGGGCCCGCGCACAGAGCCTCGGCTTCACCTGCGAGTCGGGCATCTTCGCCCGGCCGGAAAGGGTGGTGGCGACGGTGGTGGGCCTCATCTTCGGAGGCGCTGTCCTTTACATCGTCGTGTTCATGCTCGCGATCCTCACCAACCTGACAGCCCTGCAACGTATCCACGAGGTATGGCTGCAGGGCAGGGCTCAGCGCATCGCGAGGGAGCGCGAGGCGGCTGCCGCCCCCAAGGCTGGCAATACAGTTACTCCGTGAGCGACCCCTTCGCATCGATCTCGGGCCACGTCCAGGCCCTCGACCAGCTGCGCTCCCAGCTCTCCTCAGGGCGCCTCGCCCATGCTTACCTGTTCGTCGGCGAGGCGGGGCTTGGCAAATCGACAGCCGCCCGCGCCCTCGCGGCGACGCTGCTGCCTGAGGCACCGCTTGGCCGTCACCCAGACTACTGGGAGGACGACCGCATCAAGCCCCTTTCGATCAACGAGATCCGGCTCCTGCCGGACAAGCCACCAGAGTTTCATGAGCTTTCGCTCCAGGCTTTCCTGAACCTCAAGCCGGCTGTCGGGACCCGTCGGATCGCGCTGGTGGCCAACGTCGGGCGGCTCCGGGACCAGGACCAGGGGGTGCTTCTGAAAACGCTCGAAGAGCCCCACCCGCATCGGGTGATCGTCCTCACGACGCCAAGCCTCAACCCGTTCGTAGTGCTGCCGACAGTCGTCTCGCGCTGCCAGCGAGTGTTCTTTCACCCGGTCCCCGCCGACGACATCGAGCGGTTGCTGCGCGCCGGCGGGGTCGAGGCCGAACGTGCCCGGCTCGTCGCGGGGCTGGCGAGGGGCAGGCCCGGTTGGGCGCTGCGCGTGGCCGGCGACGATGAGGTGATCCAGCTCCACCGGGAGTGGACCCGACGCCTCGAGGAGGTGTTCGGCGCGCCGGCCGACGTGCCGCTCCAGGTCGCTGCCGAGCTCGACGGAAGCCAGATGGCGTGGCGCCGCAGCGAGGGCGAGGTTGAAGATCCCGCCCTGTTCGCGATCGCGAGCTGGCAGATCGAGCTGCGGCGGCGCATGCTCTCGAGCCGCGGCGCCGAGCAAGGTCGATGGGCCCGCCTGGTCGAGCTCTCCTACGACACTTTGGGTTACCTCGAGCAAAACGTCAGCCCCCGACTTGCTATAGAAACGTTCCTTCTCGAATGCCGGAAAGCTTCTTGAAGAAGGCCCTTTGGGGCTTCCAGCCGTACGTGCCCGGCGAGCAGCCCCCTGACGGCGAGGGCTGGGTCAAGCTGAACACGAACGAGTCGCCGCTGCCGCCGTCGCCAAAGGTCATCGAGGCGATCAAGTCGGCGATCGATGATTCGCTCCGGCTCTACCCAAGCCCGACCGCGGCCCCAGCGCGTGCGGCGATCGCCGCACAGCTCGACGTGAATGCAGCGCAGGTGGCCGTGGGCAACGGCGCCGACGAGCTGATCGAGATGTGCTTTCGCGCATTCGCGGGGAAAGGCGAACACGTCGCGTATCCAACGCCGACCTACCCGCTGTTCGAGCCGTTGTGCCGGATCCACGAAGCGGTTCCGCATCCTCACGCGATGGCTGAAGGTTGGACGTGGACCGATGAGCTGGCGCAGGATCACGCGCCGCTCAAGTTCATCGTCAACCCCAACTCGCCCACCGGCACGTGGTCGCCCGAGTCCGCAGTGGAAGACGTGGTGGCGAGATCCCGCGGAGTCGTCGTGCTCGACGAGGCATACGTCGACTTCGCCCCAGAGTCATGCGCCGGTTTGATCGAGAAGCATCGGAACCTCCTGGTCCTGCGGACACTCTCGAAGTCGTACGCGCTGGCGGGGATGCGCGTCGGGTTCGCGCTGGGAGACCCGGAGCTCATCGACGCCCTTGACGCAGTCAGGGACTCGTACAACATGGATCGGCTGGCCATCGTCGCCGCGGTGGCCGCGATCCAGGACCAGGATCATCACCGGCAGATCGTCGAGCACGTGGTAGCCGAACGCGCGTGGCTCGCCGAGCAGCTTCGTGAGCAGCGTTTCGAAGTATCGCCGTCAGCCGCCAACTTCCTCTTCGTGGAGCCCCCACCCGGGAGCTCGGCGCCTGCGGTGGCGGATGCGCTGCGAGAGCGGCAGATTCTGATCCGGCACTACGATCGCGAGCCGATCGCGCGCTGGCTCCGGATCACCATCGGCACGCGAGACCAGCACGAGCGCCTGCTCTCGGCCCTCAAGGAGATAATCCAGTGAGAAGCTCCTTCGTCGCTCTTGCTGTGGTGCTCGGTGCCATAGGTCTGGGCGGCGGCCTCTGGCCGCTGTTCACAGGTAGGAACTACCCCGGTTTTCTCGGCCGAGGATTCACGGCGGGGGACAACCTCCGGCTGAAGCGCGCGCCGGCGATCTACTTCCGCGCTGTTGGCACGACGATCGCATCGGCCGGGCTCGCGATGCTCGCCCTCGCCCACCTGATGCTCCTGCCACCCGAGGCCTCTGCCCCGGATGCCAATGTCGCGTTGCTCCTCTTGAGCTTGGGCCTGGTCGTCGTGGTCGCCTCTGTAGCCTGGCTGTTTGTGCTCGCTTACCGCTACAAGCTGTTTCGCTGGAATGCGCCATGAGCAGTCCGACCCGCGACGAGGCCTGGGACCTCATGACGTCGATGACTCAATCGGAGCAGCTCCGCCGCCACATGCGAAGCGTCGAGATGGCCATGCGCGCCTACGCCCGGCGGTTCGGCGAGGACGAGGAGCGCTGGGCGGTGTTGGGCGTAATCCACGACTGGGACTATGAGTCGGGACCGACCCTCGACCTGCACCCGATGCGCGGCATCAACATGCTGCGTGAAAAGGGCTGGCCCGAGGATGTGCTCGACGACATCGCCTCGCACGCCCTTTACCTCGACGTCCCGCGCGATCGGCCGATTCGCAAAGCGCTGCATGCAGTGGACGAGATGTGCGGCTTCATCATCGCCTGTGCCCTGGTCAAACCCGACAAGTCATTGAGCGCTGTCGAGCCCAGCGGCGTACGCAAGAAGATGAAGGACAAAGCCTTCGCGCGTGCTGTCCACAGGGAGGAGCTGGTCTCTGGCGCGGAGCTCCTCGGTATACCCTTCGACGAGCACGTGGAGATCGTCCGCGATGCCCTGAAGCCGATAGCGGAGGAGCTGGGACTTAATCCATGAGCACGGGTGGCAAACCTCGCGTCCTTTTGATGCACCCGATTCTCGACCCGGGTCCCGCCATCCTTGCCGAGGCCGCTGACGTCGTCGCGTATCCCGCGGACCGTCCGCTGGACGAGCCGAGCATCCGCCAGGCGGCCGAGGGCTGCGTCGGGATCGTCAGCCAGCTCATGGACCCGATCCGCGAGACGGTGCTCTCGACGCCAGGGCTGAAGATCGTCAGCAACGTCGCTGTCGGCTTCGACAACATCGACGTCGCCGCCGCCACCGCGCACAAGGTCATGGTGACCAACACGCCCGGCGTTCTCGATGATGCGACGGCCGATTTCGCGTTCACCTTGCTGATGACGACGGCCCGCAGGATCGTCGAGGCCGACAACTTCACCCGCCAGGGACGGTTCAGGGGCTGGGCGATCGACATGATGCTGGGGGCCGACGTGTTCGGTGCCACCCTCGGGCTCATCGGCGTCGGCAGGATCGGCCGCGGCGTGGCGCATCGTGCGAGGGGCTTCAACATGCGCGTGATCTATTACGACCCGCATCCGCTCCCTCAGGACGCCGAACAGCAGCTGGGCGCGGCGCGAGTCGACCTGGGCAGGCTGCTCGCGGAGTCTGATTTCGTGTCAGTGCACGTGCCGCTCACGCAGGAGACGCACCACATGCTCAGCACGCCGCAATTTGGACAGATGAAGAGGTCGGCGATCCTCATCAACACCTCACGTGGCCCGGTGGTCGACGAAGCGGCGCTGGTCGACGCCCTGAACGCCAAGAAGATCGCGGGTGCGGGGCTGGACGTGTACGAGCGCGAACCGGCTGTCCATCCCGGCCTTCTCGCGATGCCGAATGTCGTGCTCGCCCCGCACATCGCCAGCGCCACGGTGCGCACACGATCCGAGATGTCGGCCATGGCCGCGCGCAACATGGCCACCGCGGTGCGCGGCGGCCGGCCGCCGAACATGGTCAACCCCGAGGTCAAAAAGTAGCCTCGACCTCTGGGTATCGATTGCTGGCCCTCGATCTCGACGGCACGATCCTCAGCGCCAACCTGCAGCTCGACCCGCGCGATGTGGCCGCGGTGAAGCGGATCTGTCAGGCCGGAATTGAGGTGGTCGCCTGCACCGGCAGGCCGTTTCCGGGCGCGGCGCCGTGGGTGAGACGCATCGGGCTCGACGGTCCGATCGTCTGCTACCAGGGCGCCCAGGTCCGAACTCTCGCCGGGGAGATGCTCCTCGACCACGGCATCGAGCACGACCTGGCCATGGAGGTCATCCGCTTCGCGCGTGAGCGCGATCTCCACATCCAGGGCTACAAAGACGACCGGTTGCTGGTCGAGCGCGACAGGCCCGAGGCGCACGAGTATGCGGACCACGCGAGCATGCCGATCAACGTCGTTGCGGACCTCGACGTGGCTATGGATGCGACAACGCCGAAGCTGGTCATCGTCGCCTTGCCCGCGAAGCTGGAAGCACTCCTCCCCGAGGTTCGGCGGAGGTGGGCGGGCAGGCTGAACGCGGCCACGTCGATGCCCAACTACCTCGAGTTCACCAGCATCGTGAGCGATAAGGCCAGAGCGCTGGCCTTCCTGTGCGAGCGGATGCGCATTCAGCAGAGCCAGACCGTCGCGGCCGGCGACGGCCGCAATGACGTCACGATGATCGCCTGGGCGGGGCTTGGCATCGCCGTGGAAGGATCGGAGCCTGAGGTCGTCGCCGCCGCCGATCGGACCATACCAAGGCCGGGACATGGTGGAATCCAGCAGCTCGCCGACCTGTTGATCAAGTGATGAGCACTCTTCTGCTGGTGCACGCCCACCCTGACGACGAGGCGATCTCGACGGGTGGCGTGATGATGAAAGCGAAGGCCGAAGGCCACCGTGTGGTGCTGGTCACCGCGACGCTGGGCGAGGCTGGCGAGATCCACAACATGGACGCCGAGTCGGCGCGCCCCCGACTCGGCGAAGTGCGGGCGGAGGAGCTCCGCCGCGCCACCGAGATCCTGGGCGTGGACCGCTCAGAGATCCTGGGCTTCAGGGACTCGGGCATGGTGGGAACGGCCGAGAACCAGGACCCGCGATCGTTTCACCAGGCGCCCCTCGACGAGGCCGCGGGCAGGCTGGCCGCCATCCTGCGCGAGGAGCGGCCCGACGTCGTCGTCACATACGACTCGGACGGCACGTACGGGCACCCCGACCACATCAAGGCGCACCACGTCACCAACGCGGCTCTCGATCTGCTGCAGCGCGAAGGCTGGGCTCCAAGCAAGCTCTACTACGCGGCGATTCCGCGTTCCCTGATGGAGGCGTTCATGAGCCAGATGCCGGAGGAGGCGCGGAGCCAGAACCCAGACATGAGGATCATCGGCACGCCCGACGAGCGGGTCACCACCCGCGTCGACGTCCACGACTACGTGGATCGCAAGCGAAAGGCATTTTCGGCTCATGTGTCGCAGAACGATCCCAACTCCTGGTTCACGACGATGGCCGATCAGATCTACGAGTTGGCGTTTGGCACCGAGTACTACGCGCTCGAGAGAGGCAAGCCGGGATCAGAGCTGCCCGAGGCCGACCTGTTCGTCGGAGTTGCCCCGAACTAGCCCGCCGGGCGCGCTTATGCTGGGCGCGGGATGAGGTTGGAGGTTCAGCTCGTTTCCCGGAGTCAACTGACCGCCGGCGAGCGATCGGGGGCGATGGCCCGGGCGACGGCGATCGCCGGCGAAACAGTGGGCTCGACGGCGATCTTCACGGTCCTGAGCCGCCTTCCGGCGGGACAGAGCAGCTCGCCTCATGTCCACCTCAACTGCGAGTCGTCGATCTACGTCGCATCCGGCCGCGGCCGCGTCATGACTGGCATCCATCTGGACCGCGTGCTCGGCATCGAGCCTGGCGATTTCCTGTTTGTGCCGCCCGGCGCACCGCACATCGTGGTCAACGATGGAGACGCCGACCTCGTCCTGGTGGTCTCGCGTAATACCGCTGAGGAGCACGTCGAGGACTACGTCGCGCCCAAGGCGTAGCTTCAGCGCACCCGCGTAGACTCGAAAACGAGATGGAGGTCCTGAAGATCACGCCACGTGGCTACTGCCACGGCGTGGTGGACGCCTTCCGCATTGCGAAACGCGTTAGGGAAGAGACCGCCGGCCCGGTCCATATGCTCGGCATGCTCGTCCACAACACCCACGCGACCGACGATCTGCAGCGGCAGGGTGTCGAGCTGGTCGACCAGAACGACCGGCTTGCGGGCTTGAGTCAGATCAAGGAAGGCACCGTGATCTTCACCGCCCATGGCGTCTCCCCCCAGGTCAAGCAGCGAGCCCTGGAGTTGGGCCTGAACCCGATCGACGCTACCTGCTCGGACGTCGTGCGCACCCATGAGCTGGTGGCCGACCTGGCCAACAAGGGCTACCAGGTCGTGTACATCGGCCGCAAGGGCCACCCCGAGCCGGAGGGCGTGATGGGGGAGGCCCCCGGCAAGGTGCATCTCGTCCAGGATCCCGAGGACATCGATGCGCTCCACCTGAACGGCGACCGGATTGCGGTGACCTGCCAGACGACGCTGTCCGTCTGGGACACGGAGGACCTCATCGGCCGGGTCAAAGCGCGCTATCCCAACGCCGAGGTCCACAACGAGATCTGCCGCGCGACGCAGGAACGTCAGGAGGCGGCGGTCGAGGCGGCAGAGCACGTCGACCTGGTGATCGTGGTGGGCAGCCCCCGCTCATCCAACTCGCTGCGGCTGGTGGAGGTCGTCAAGAAGCTGGGCCACAAGCCCGCCTACCTGGTCGACAACCTCGAGGACCTGGACCTCGCCTGGTTCAAGGGCGCGAGCAAGGTCGGTGTGACCAGCGGAGCGTCGACCCCGACGCAGCTGACCCGCCGCGTGATCGAGTACCTGGAGGCGCTAGAAGCCCCCGCTTGACCTCAGGGCCGCCTGAGGCGACGGATCACTCGGCTCAGCGGGTTGGCAGCCTCGTCCCCGCCCGGCGGGGAGCTCGGCTCCTTCCGCGGAGCGGGCGCTGAAGGGAGGGAGCGCTCGGCATCAGGGGAGCTCGAGGCTTCGAGCGGAGCCGCCGGCGCGGGCGTATCGCCGTTTCGAGCCTGCCCCGAGCCTGGGGAACGGCGACGACGCCGGCGTCTCGTACCACTCGCAGCCCGCTCGGAAGCCGCCGCAGGAGCCGGGGTCGCCACGGATGGCGCCTCCGCCGCGAGCGCGGCCTTGGTTTCGGAGGCGCTCTTGGCTCCGTCGCCCGCGGCTGTGCGGCGGCGGCGCCGCCTGCGAGGCGCGGCAGTCCCCGCGGCGGGGGTTCCGGCCTCCTCGACACGCGCTTTGGGGGTCCCAGTCACCTTTCGCATCACGCTCGCCCCAACGTCGCCCTCGGCGCACAGCGCTCCGCCGGTGGTATGCACATCCACCCGCCAGACCACTATCGCGGTGGGCGCGCCTCCGACCGCCGGACGCTTCTGAGTCAGGGTCCAGCGCGCGTAGATCGTCTCCCCAGCGCGGACGGGCCTCGGGAACTTCCAGTTCAGCCACTCCCACTCGGCGACGGCGGGCACGGGCATGTCCATCGAGCCCAGTCCAACCGCCATCGCGACCAGGAGGGCGGGGGGCGCAACGCGGCCGGCGGGGCGAGATGCGTCGATCGTGAGGGGGGAGAAATCGCCTGCGACAGAGGCGAAAAGCGCGATCTCTGCTTCGGAGATGGTGCGGCGGCGCGTGGTCCACTCGCCGCCGAGGGGAAGGTCGTCGAATGAGATCGGCTCCAGGTCGGGCCGAGTATAGCCCGAACCGGGGGGCGCTCTTGGGCGTTAACCTATGGCAACTCATACGGGAGGGGTATTTGCCCGACATAGCGAGCGTCCTGCTCGTCACCTCGATTCTGCTGGTCGTAGCGTTCGTCCTGCTGACCGTCTTGTTGATGCGTCTCCGCCGGACTACTCGCGAGCTTCAGCTCGCTCTGCAGGACGAGAGCGGCGCCCGCGACCGGGCCGCCCTCCTGCTGGCAATCGCCTCAGCTGTCAACTCCTCCCTCGCGCTCGAAGAGGTCCTGAACGTCGCCCTCACCCACGCCGGCCGGATCATGGGCGCCGTCGCGGGCGCGATGTACCTGGTGACGCCTGGGAAGGCAGAGATGCTTCGCGAGGCCGAGTACAACCTCTCCTACCGAGCGAAGGGCGCCGTCCGTCACCTGGAGGAGGAGCCGCTGCGCACAGCGCTGACGGCGATGCGCCCGATGGTGCTGAAGCTGGCCGACGAGGCATCGCCGGGCCTCGAGGCAGGGGGGCATCCGCAGCACGTGCTGGTGGTTCCGATGCAGCGGTCCGGGCAGCTGATGGGCGCGATGGAGCTCTATCTGAACGCACGGAGGGAGCTGACGGAAGACCAGGCGGACCTGCTCAACGGGGTCGCATCCCAGGGCGCGATCGCCATTCGGCATGCACAGCTGTTCCAGGCGCAGGAGGAGAACGCTCTCACCGACGAGCTGACGAAGCTGCCCAACCGCCGTGCCCTGGCTCAGCGCTACCTGCAGGAGATGCATCGGGCACGGCGCTATCACAAGAGCATCGCGTTCTTGATGATCGACCTCGATCATTTCAAGCAGGTCAACGACTCGTACGGCCACCTGAACGGCGACGCGGTCCTGGCCGAGCTGGCTTCGATACTCACCTCCGGGGCGCGTGAGTCGGACGTTTGCGCGCGATATGGTGGAGAGGAGTTCGGCATCATCCTCCACGAGACGACCGAGCAGGGCGCACGGACCCTCGCGGAACGCATCCGCGCCAAGGTTGCCGCGGCGACATTCCCGGGTGGTCTGAAGCTCACGATCAGCATCGGCGTCGCGGCGACCGCCGAACCCGCGCTTTTCGCCTCGCTGATGGAGCGCGCGGACCAGGCCCTTTACGCCGCCAAGCAAGGCGGCCGCAACCAGGTCCGCGTCGCCGACATGAAGGCCACTCCCTCCAAGCAGCACGCGTAGGGCCTCCTGGTTAACGCCCCTCGCCCCGACCCCCCTTGAGGGGGGAGGGAGAGCTCTATCGTTCGAGTTGTGAGCCATTACTGCGTGCACTGCGGGAGCGAGCTTGTGTTGCGCGTCATCGAGGGTCGCGAGGTCGAGGCATGTCCCAACGACGATTTCGTGCTGTGGCACGACCCCAAGGTCACGACCGCCGTCGTGGTCGAGGTCGACGGCGGCGTGGTGCTCGGACGTCGCGCGATCGAGCCAGGCCGCGGGCTGTGGTGCCTTCCGGGCGGGTTCGTCAACGACGATGAAGACCCATGGGAGGCGGCGGCCCGCGAGTGCGCCGAGGAGATCAACTCCGCGGTTGAGCTGACCCGCCTGATCGGCGTCTACCACATCCCCAAACGGGGCGCGCCCAGCATGGTCGGTATCGCGTACCAGGCCCGCCTCTCGGGTGGCGGCCGCCCAAGCCCCGGCGCGGAGATGCTCGAGGTCGGCATTTTCGCGCCGGACTCGCTGCCTCCCCTGGCCTTCCCGAGCCACCGAAAGGTGATGGCGGAGTACGCCGGTGTCCTGCCGCCGGCCGGGAGGGCGACTAAGTCCCGGGCGCGGGCGGAGGCAGCGGAACCTCGGAGCGGCGCCGCAATGGCTCAGCGTGGAAGCCGGCCATCACGAGTGCCAGCGCCATCGAGACCGCGGCGCACGCGGTGAACCCCGCGGCGTAGCCGTAAGACTGGACGATCGGCCCGAAGACCAGCGGGCCGGCCGCCAGGCCCAGGAACAGCACCGTTCCGTATGCACCCATCGTCACTCCGCGGGTCGAGCCGGCCGACAGATCGCCGAAGACGACGCCGATCGCCACGTAAACGGTGGCGATGAACGGAGTCGCGACGACCAGGAGCACAACCGGCGCCCAGAAGCCGTTGAGGTGGCCCAGCACTATCGCCGCCACCGCCCACACCATTACGCCGACGAACACGATGGGCCAGCGTTGTTTCGCCCGGTCCACCAACCTGCCTCCAGGCAATCGGGCCAGGCCATTCGCGACCGCCTGGATCGCCAGCAGCAATCCGATCTGCGAGCTCGGAAGGTGAAGGCTTTCCTTGCCGAAGATCGGCAGAAACGCGCCCACGGTTCCCCAGGCAAGCGTCGAGGCGACGAGCCCGATGACGACCGGTCCGAAGGAGGGCTGGCGGACGAGGGCTCGGAGCGGCTGCATCAGCGCGAGCTTCTGTCGCGACTGTGGGGCGCTGCTGGCGGCAAGAGCGCCAGGCACTGCAAGCACGAGCAGTACCGTCGTCACTGCGATGTCGGTGCGAAGGTCGATCCACTGCAGCGCGAGACCCGCGATGGACGGTCCGATGAAGAAGCCCGCCTGCATCGAGAACGTCAGCCAACCCATCGCGCGGCCAAGCCGGCCGCTGGGGACCAACGCTGTGATGGCGCTGAACAGCGCCGCCTGCTGGGCGCCGACTCCGAGGCCGCCGACGATCTGCCATAAGAAAAGAGGCGCGACGCTCGCGGTGAAGACCATCGCGACCTGCGATCCGGCCGAGACGAAGATGGAGAGCACAAGGAGGGTCCGGGTGCCGAACCGGTCGATGAGGACCCCTGATGGCATGGACAGGAGCGCGGCCGCCAGCGTGGCGACAGAGAAGAGGGCGCCGACCTGGAAACGGTCAGCTCCGAGCTCGTGAGCGTAGAGCGGAACCGTGAGGCCGCGTGCCGACAGCGCGGCGAACGAAGCCCCTGCCGCGACGTAGATGGCGAGCATTCGCCGCGAATCCGGGACACCCAGGCGCACGGCTCCTAACATACCGGCGCATGGTCCGCGAGCGTGTGGGCGACTGGCGTTTGGCCTGGCGCTTCGCGCTGGCCGGGCTCGTCGCCGGCCTACTCGTCGCGGCGCTGAGCACCCGCGGCGTGATGAACGCGCCGTTCTTCGCGGCTCAGGACCAGCTGTTCCCAGCGCCGGCCCCGGATCAGAGCGTGACCTTCATCGCGATCGACTCCACGTCACAAAAGAACATCGGCTCGTACCCATTCAGCAACGCGGATCACGCCAGGGTGATCAATTACCTCGCGAGCCTTCACCCGAAGGTGATCCTGTTCGACGTCGTCCTCGACCGCCTCACCGCGGACGACAAAGAGGATCCGAAACATCCGCTCGATACCAACAAGCCGCTTGCGGCGGCGATCAAGGCGGCGGGAAACGTCGTCCTGGTTTGTACTGCCGACGATTCGCCGGACGGCACGTTTTCGAGCGTGGCGGCCGCCGTGGGAGAGCGCGGGCTCGCCGCGCCCGACGACGCCAACGCAGTGCGCGGCGTCGTGCTCCGTCCCGATCCATCGGCGACGTGCACGGAAAACGAAGCTGATGAGCCGGCTTTCCTCGAGGCGCTCCGAATATCGGAAGGAATCGACGCCGGATTGGAGGTGAACGCGGATGGGAATGAGGCGACCTTCGGGCCACATCGAATCCCGCTCGTGAACGGCCAGATGCTCATCAACTTCACCCGCGGTGGCGGTCCGAGCTGCTCCTATTTCGACGCCGTGAATGCCAGCTGCCCTCGTCCACAGCTGATCACCGGGCACATCGTGGTCGTCGGCACCAAGCTCATCGATGCGGGCGACGTCTATTCGCAGGCCGTCAGCTTCCAGCACGACAAGAGCTTCTGCCCGGACAGCCGCCCTCGATGCATGCTCGACAACCAGAACTATGGCTACCGGATCATGGGCGACGCGATGACGACGATCCTTCAGGATCGTTACGTCAGCGTGCAGCCGGCAAGCTCGATCCTGCTCGCGATCGTCGTCCTGTCATTGCTGGTCGCGGTGGTCGTCTACGCGCTGACCTTTCGCGTCGCGATGCTGTTCATCGGCGCGCTGCTCATCGCCTACTACGCCGGCGCGTTCTTGCTGGGCAAGGCCGGCTTCCTGGCCGATCCTCTATACGCGCCGATCGCAATAGTGCTGTCGGCGGCGTTCTCGTTGGGCGCCCGCTACGTTCTCGAGGATCGCGAGCGGCGCAAGGTGGAGCGCATCTTCGGGCACTACGTCGACCCGCGCATCGTCAGGCAGCTGGCCGCGACGCACTCTGTTGGAGAGATCATCTCCAAGGGGGAACGGCGCGACCTGACCCTGTTGTTCGTCGACATCCGCGGCTTCACCGCCATGTCGGAGGCGATGGCCGCGGAGGACGTGCTGCTCGTCATCCAGCACTACCTGGACGAGATGAGCTCGCTAATCCTCAAATGGGACGGAACGATCGACAAGTACGTCGGGGACGAGGTTGTCGCGCTATGGAATGCCCCGGTCGCCCAACCCAACCACCCTCTTCTGGCGCTGCGCTGCGCGTATGACCTCATTGCCAAGGCTCCGGATCTACTGGCTGAGCTCGTGAATCACGGCCTGCCGCCCGTCAGCTGGGGCATCGGCCTCAACACCGGACCGGCGGTGGTCGGAAACATGGGCAGCAAGGACCGGCTGCAGTACACGGCGCTCGGCGATACCGTCAACACCGCGGCACGCTTCTGCAGCGTCGCTCCGGCATTCAACCTCCTCATCGGCTGGCCGACGTTCGAGGCGTGCTCCGATTACATCGCGGTCGATGAGATGCCTGGGCTTCAGCTCAAGGGCAAGTCGGCGGAGAAATTTAGGGTCCTGAAGGTGACTGCGATTCGGGAGCGCCCCGACTCCGAGTGGGTGCAGATCCCAACCGAGGCCGCGCTCGAGGCCTACGACGGTTACAAGCAGCGGCACCAGCACCAGGCCGCTTTTGCTGCAGCGCAGCCAACCGAGACATGACGGTCGAGCGTGCGGCGGAGCTGCTGTCGGCCGCTCACAGCGGTCTGGCGATGACGGGCGCCGGTGTCTCCGCGGAGAGTGGCATTCCGACGTTCCGAGGCGAGGGCGGCATCTGGACCAGGTACGACCCCGTCAAAGTCGCTTCGATTGACGCGTTTCTGGAGGACCCGGCAGCGTACTGGCGCGTGTCGAGGGAGCGAGGCGGCATCGCGCTGGCCGCTCGACCGAACCCCGGCCACTACGCGCTGGCCTCTCTAGAGGCGGCGGGCCTGCTTGTCGCGATAGCGACTCAGAACACCGACGGCCTCCACCAGGATTCAGGATGCCGGAACGTGATCGAGCTTCATGGTTCGAGCCGCACGGTGCGGTGCCTCGACTGCGGAGCTCGCGAGGCGCGTTCCGACGTCCAGGCCAGATTGGAGGTCGAGATGCCACCGCGCTGCAAGGCCTGCGGCGGCATCTTTCTCAAGCCCACCGTCGTCCTGTTCGGTGAGCCGATGCCACTCCCCGCGGTGCAAGAGGCGTTCGCCCTGGCACGAGCTGCCGACGTGATGCTTGTGGTGGGCACGTCGCTGGTCGTGCACCCGGCGGCCGACATTCCTCTCGCGGCGGTCAGGTCGGGGGCGCGCCTGATCGTTGTCAATGCCGAGCCGACGTCGTTCGACTCCCTCGCCGAGGTCGTGATTCACGGCCGGTCGGGCGAGGTTCTGCCGGAGATCGTCAGTCGCTTAGATGCCTGACGCTTCCGGCGCTCACCACCGCCCCATCCACGATCAAGGCACCCCGGACGTCGATGTCCTGTGCGAGGCCTTCGAAGCTTCGGTCGGGCAGCTCCACGAGCACACGCCGGCCGAGCGTGTCAGAGAGCTCGCGCCACCGGCTGAGCACCTGCTCAGGAGGCGCTGAGCACCACCGCTCGACGGCGGGCATCAACCTTTCAAGCAGATCGTCGCGGGGTTGGTTCAACCGAGCCGCGCCGGGCGGCGCCCTGGTGAGGTTGATGCCGATCCCGCATATCGCCTTGGCAGGCGTGACCTCGACGAGGATGCCGCCCAGCTTGCGGCCGCCCAGGATGATGTCGTTCGGCCACTTGAGGCGGACGTTCTTGCCGCACGCCTCGGCGGCCGCGACGCCGGCGGCCAGGCTGAGGAGCGGATTGCTGGCGAGGACGAACGACACGAGAAGAGCGGTGCCGGGCGGAGCCACCCAGCGGTGCTCCAGGCGTCCGCGGCCCGCGGTTTGGTGGTCGGCGATCACCACCGAGCCGATAGGCAGCTCGCGGGCGACGTCCTGCGTCGACGTCACGGACACGAGGCGGATGACCTGGATGCCATCGGTCCCCATCCGCCGACAGTAACGGAGAGGTCGGTAAGCTAGCGGAGGGATGAAGCTCCACCGCGCCGCCACGCTGGTCGCTCTGCTGCTGGTCGCGGGATTCGCGAACTTCGACAGCCGATCGCTCATCGCGCTCATCGTCGTCGTGCTGGCGGCGGCGGCGGGCGGCGTCGGCTTCAGCTGGAAGCGCTACTACAAGCGCTGACGTGGCCTAGATGCTGAGGCTCGGCTACAAGGCTTCCGCGGAGCAGTTTGGACCGCGCAAGTTGCTCGACTTCGCCATCACCGCAGAAGAGCGCGGTTTCGACAGCGTCTTCGTCAGCGATCACTTTCAGCCGTGGCGTCATTCCGACGGGCATGCGCCTTTCGCCTTCGCGTGGCTGGCGGCGGTTGGAGAGCGAACGCGCCGCGTGGTGCTGGGCACCTCGGTGGCGACGCCGACGTTTCGCTATCACCCGGCCATCGTCGCGCAGGCATTCGGAACCCTGGGCTCGCTTTACCCAGACCGGATGATCCTCGGCGTCGGAACGGGGGAGCACCTCAATGAAGGTGCGCTCGGCGTCGAATGGCCAGACAACAAAGAGAGGTTTGCCCGACTGCGCGAGGCCGTTCGCCTCATCAAGCAGCTGTGGACGGAGCAGCTCGTGACGTTCGACGGCGAGTACTACCACACGCGGAATGCGACGATCTACGACCGGCCGGACCACCCGGTTCCGATCTACGTTGGGGCGGGAGGCCCGCAGGTGGCGAAGTTCGCGGGGCGAGCCGGCGACGGTCTCATCTGCACTTCGGGGAAGGGAATGGAGCTGTATTCCGACCAACTCCTGCCCTCGTTCAAGGCGGGTGCTGCCGAATCCGGCCGCGACGCGGGTGCACTCGACAAGATGATCGAGGTCAAGGTCTCGTACGACACCGATCGAGGGCGCGCCCTCGAGGACACCAAGATCTGGGCGGCCCTGGCCCTTCCGGCCGAGGACAAGGCAGGAATCGACGATCCCCGGGAGATGGAGCGGCTGGCTCGGGGCGTAGAGGATGTCGCCCATCGCCGCTGGCTCGTTTCTGACGATCCCGACGAGCACGTAGAGCAGCTTCGCCCATACCTCGAGCTTGGGTTCGATCACCTGGTCTTCCATGCTCCGGGCGACGACCAGGCGCACTTCCTCGAGCTGTACAGCTCGCAGATCCTCCCGCGAATTCGCGCTCGTTGGAGCTGACGAGCACCATGAGAAGCGAACCGGTGGAGACGTGGGTCATCGTCCTCATCAAAGACCTCGACTCCGCGAAGCAGCGCTTGGGCACTGTCCTTGATGCGAAAGCTCGTCGAGAGCTCGCCCTCCGAAACGCCGAGCGCGCGATTCGCGCCGCCGCCGCCGGGGATGCGCGACTGGTCGTGGCCGGCAGCCCGGAGGTGGTTGACATAGCGGAGCGGCTCGGCGCGCCATCCCTGCTCGAGCCGCGGCAGGAAGGACAGAACGTGGCCGCCAAACGCGGGATCGCCGAGGCCGTCAAAAAAGGCGCCGAAGCCGTCGTACTGCTGTCGAGCGATCTTCCGCTGGTCACACCGAAGGCTGTGCGAGATCTTCTGGACGCTGCCGGACGCATCGCCTCACCTGCGGCAGTTGCGGTGCCGGCGCTTGGACGAGGAGGCACCAACGCCCTCTACCTCAAGCCGCCGGAAGCGATCACGCTTCATTTCGGCGCCGATTCCCTGGCCGCCTTCCGGCGTGAAGCCGAGGAAAAGGGCGTCAACTTCGCCATCCATCGTTCCGAGGCGATGGCGCTCGACCTTGATGAGCCCGCCGACCTTGCACACGCACGGCGTGTGGTTTGACGCTCGACCTCATCGGCGTCGATGGGCTGCCGGAGGTCAGGCCTGGCGATGATCTCGGCGAGCTGATCAGCTCCCGAAGCAAGCTCCGTGATGGCGACATCGTGGTGGTCGCGCAGAAGGTGGTCTCGAAGGCCGAGGGCCGGATGCGCCGTCTTTCCGAGGTGACCGCGGGCGATGAGGCGGTCCGGCTCGCGCCACGCCTGACCGCCGCGCCGGACCCTCGTCTGGTCCAGGTGGTGCTCGACGAAAGCGTGCGCGTGCTTCGCTCCGATCGCGTGCTGATCACTGAGACACGCCAGGGTTATGTCTGCGCCAACGGCGGCGTGGACCACTCCAACATTCCCGGCTCGGATGTGGTGACGCTCCTGCCGGTGGATCCGGACGCGAGCGCAGAGCGCTTGCGCATCAAGCTCCGCGAGTTGACAGGGGTTACCGTCGGCGTGGTCATCTCAGACACCTTCGGCCGTCCGTGGCGCCTTGGGATCGTGAACGTGGCCCTGGGCATCGCCGGCTTACCCGCGCTGGTCGACCTGCGTGGCCAGATGGATGACGCCGGCAAGCAGCTGCGAGCGACGGTGCTTGCCACGGCGGATGACGTGGCGTCTGCCGCGGGCCTGGTCATGGGCAAGACACGCCGGACGCCGGTAGTGGTCGTTCGTGGCCTGGAGCTCGAGGGGAGCGGACACGGGCGGGACCTGATACGACCCGCCGCTGACGATCTGTTCCGGTGAAGGTCGTCGTGCTTGCCGGCGGGACGGGCGGCGCAATGCTGGCAGCGGGTTTCCAGTCGCTCTTGCCTGGCGGAAACCTAAGCGTGATCGCCAATACGGCTGACGACGACGAGTTCTGGGGTCTGCTCGTCAGTCCCGACGTCGATGCCGTCATCTACCGCCTTGCCGGCATCTTCAACGACGAAGCGGGATACGGCGTGAACGGCGACACGTTCCATCTGCTCGCCGCGCTCGAGCAGATGGGTGAGCCGGCATGGTTTCGGATCGGTGACAAAGATCTCGCCACCCATGTCGTCCGCACCGACATGCTGAGGCGGGGAAGCCGCCTCACCGAGACCTCATTGGAGCTCTGCCGCCGGTGGGGGATCGAGGCTCGCGTCCTACCGATGACCGATGAGCGCGTCCGGACGCGCTTTGCCACGGATTCCGGGAATTTCTCCTTCCAGGAATACTTCGTTCGCGAGGGACTGGCGCCTGAGCTGCGATCGATCGAATTCGAAGGCATCGATTCGGCACGGCCGACGCCTGAGGTCCTGTCCGCGATTGCCGAAGCAGACATGGTTGTCATCGGACCGTCGAACCCGCTCATCTCCATCGCTCCGATCCTGCAGCTGATCGGGGCAACCCTTCCGCGCGAGCGAACGTGCGCGATCACGCCGATCGTCGGTGGCGTTGCTTTGAAGGGACCAACGGTGGAGATGCTGCGTGCGATGGGATGGGATGCGTCCCCGGTGGCGGTGGCCAGGATGTATGCGAGCGTCGCGAGCTCCTTTGTGATCGACTCTCGCGATGCTGAGCTAGCCGGTCAAATTGAAGACCTTGGGTACCGCGCGATCGTTGGCGACACCGTCATGAGCGACGGTGGAGTCGGCCTGGCGGCCGCTGTGCTGGCGGCCTACGAGGGAGCACAGCCGAGCGCTAGGTGACTTTGGAGTTCGCCACCATGACGACGACGCCGATCAAGACCATCACGAGTCCAACCACCAGGACCGCGTACTGAGCGATCGCGATAAATGCGGTCGGCTTTCGCGGACCTTCGTCGGCCTCCTCGCTCCCCGCAACGTCGCCAGACGCGAGCTGCCAGGCCCCGGTGGCTGCCGATATCGCGTCCGCTTTGGATCTCTTTTTCTTCGTTGCGGGCTCAGGCTCGGCAGTGCCTTTGGTCTCGCCGACCACGGACCACGACGCTCCCGCCCCGGCCGAGGTCGTTTGTGGCACCGCCTGAGCCGGGGCCGCGGGCTCGGGTTGTGCGGGCTCAGCCGGCGCTGGAGTCCACACGGGCTGGGGCGCCGGCTCCTCATAAGGCGCGGGTTCATACGCGGGCGCGGGCGGAGCCGGAGTCGGTGCGAAAGTCGGCGTACCGGAGGGAGGCGCCGCGGTCGGCCCGGTGTCCCAGGCAGGTTGCGTCCCGTGGGTCTTCCTGGGTGGAGGCGCGACTGGCGGCGGCGCGTAGGCCGATGTCTCGTAGGTGAGCGTGGGGGCTGCGGGGGCCGCGGGTTCCTCGACGGTGGCCCGGCTGCCCTTCTCCGCGCGCCTCATGGGCGCCAGAGTGCGTTGGCGCGCAGCTCGCACCTTGTGCTCGATCTGAGATCGCCGCGCCGAGTACATGGAGCGTTTCTCGACTGACTTGTGGCGCATGACGAAGATCACAGCCACGAGCCCGATCACAGCGACGGCAGGTCCAATGAGGAGCAGCGCAGGCATTAGGGGCCGATTATCGGCGATCGGTGCTTGGAGGTGTCATCGAAGATAGCGGCCGCATGATCGGCCCGTGAATCTGCCGGCCGGCCTTCCGACCGCACGGCTGTGTGACAATCGCCGCCGTGGCGCTCTACGACCGCATCCAATCCGAATTGATCGAGGCGCGCCGAGGTCGCGACCAGGTCGGCCTGAGCACGTTGTCTCTCCTCAAGAGCGAGCTGGTGAAGGCAAGCAAAGAGACGGGGGCGGTCGGGACGCTCGACGACGAGCTCGTGGTGCGCGTCGCGCGCAAAGAGGTCAAGCGGCGCGAGGAGGCAATCGACGTCTATCGCAAGGCGGGCCGCGAGGACTCGGCCAAGCGAGAGGAAGCCGAGATGGCGATCCTGCGCCGCTATCTACCGGCGGCAATGTCGCCAGAGGAGGTGGAGTCGGAAGTCCGTGCCGTTATCGAGGAGTTGAAACCTGACGGCCCCAAGGCCTTCGGAGCGGTAATGAAGGCCGCGACGGCGCGGTTGGCCGGCCGGGCTGAAGGCGCGCAGGTCGCAGCGGCCGCGCGCAAGTTGCTTGGCGCCTAAGCGCAAGAAGGCACCGCCTCTCCCGCGCCTGCCGCGCGGCGCGCGGACGCGGGCGAGATTGACCTACGAACGGCTGCGCGATGCGTATCCGGCGGTCACCGAGCTTGCCCACCGCGATCCTTTCCAGCTCCTGATCGCGACCATTCTGTCGGCGCAGACCACGGACCGGGCGGTGAACCTGGTCACTCCCGAGCTGTTCACGCGGTATCCGACCGCCGTGGACCTGGCCGGCGCTGACCCGGCGGTGGTGGAGGAGCTGATCAAGCCGACAGGGTTTTTCAGGGCGAAGACGCGTTCGATCATCGCCGCGAGCCGCAAGCTCGCCGAGCTGTTTGGCGGAGAGGTGCCGTCCAATATCGATGACCTGGTCAAGCTTCCAGGCATCGGGCGCAAGACGGCAAACGTGATCCTCGGCGTCGGTTTCGAGGTGCCTGGGTTCGCAGTCGACACGCATGTCAAGCGGCTCACCAACCGGCTCAAGATCACGAGCTCCAAGGACCCTGTGAAGATCGAGCGGCAGGTGTGCTCGATAGTGCCGAAGGAGGAGTGGACGGGGCTCTCGCTGCGACTCATCCTCCACGGCCGCAGGATCTGCGTGGCCCGCCGGCCGCGCTGCGAGGAGTGCATTCTGAACGACTTCTGCCCGTCCTCGAGGACGAGACCGAAGGGGAGCAAAACCTTCTAGCCGAAGGCCGAACATTTGTTCTACCATCCAGGGGTGGAGAGTCCCGAGGCGCGCCTCGCCGACGTCGAGTACGTCGAGGTCCAGTGCAAGTCCGCGCTGAACCCAGTGAAGGGCATGGGCTTTGCCTGGTCGCTCAACCCCTACACCGGCTGCGAGCATCGCTGCGCCTTCTGTTACGTCCGCGCCTTCGAGCTCCGGGCCGACAGGCCCTCCGACGATCGCTACGGCAGAACCGTCCGCATCAAGCTAAACGTGGCCGGCGTTCTGCGTAGCGAGCTCTCGAGAAAGTCGTGGGCCAGGGAGACTGTCGTCATCGGCGCCGCCACCGATCCTTATCAACCGGCGGAAGGGCGCTACCGGCTGACCCGTCAGTGCCTGCAGGCCCTGTGCGACTTTTCCAACCCAGCCGGCATGATCACACGCGGCCCCATGATCGTCCGCGACATCGACGTGCTGACCCAGCTCGCGCGGCGCGCGAATCTTCACATCACGTTCAGCATCCCGACGGTGGACGACGACATCTGGCGACGGACCGAACCCGGTACTGCTCACCCAAGGCAGCGGTTGCGCGCCATCGAAAAGCTGGTCGCGGCCGGCATCGACGTCGGGGTCGGGATGGCGCCAATACTCCCCGGCCTTTCAGACAGGCCCGACCGGCTGGAGGCAGTGGTGAAGGCAGCACGCTCAGCTGGTGCGACCGGCCTATGGGCCGGCATGCTCCATCTCAAGGACGGCACGCGCGAACACTTCATGTCGGTGCTCGCGAAGCACTGGCCGGAGCTCGTGCCGCGCTACGAGGATGCTTATCGCGCCCGCGCTTACCTCCCTTCGGCTTATGGCGAGTCAACCATGAAGACGGTGGGGCGGCTGCGTGCGGTCCACGGTGTCTCCGACCGGCGCCGCGTCATTCTCACGCCGCCGCCCGAGCCCGAGCAACTGTCCCTTCTGAGTGGCTAGTCGAGTGCAACGCCCCTCACCCGCAGCCCTCCCCTTTGAAGGTGGGAGGGAGATTGGTTCTGGACTTGATCTACTAGCATTTCTCACATGCGCAGTCCCATCGATGTGCTGTTGGGGAGGGTCGGCGGCCTCACGAAGATGGAGATCGCGCGCCGTACAGTGCCTTGCTACAAGCACGTTTTGGAGAAGGACGGAGAGAAGCTTGCTCTGTGCATGCTGGTCGACTCGAGCAAGCTGTACCGATTCGCCTTCGAGGACGTGAAGGGCATGAGGAGCCTCGAGGTGAAGGCTCGGTATCTGCGAGGCGAGATGGAGCACCTCCGCCTTCGTGAATTTCAGCCGGGACTCTGCCGCTATGTCGAAAGAGCCGACAAAGCCGTCTGAGTCGCTCGTTCAGCAGCTGCTTGCGGAGAGGCGAGAGCTAAAGGTTGCCGTTGAGCGCATGCGCATCGAGCTGGACGACGTGCGGAGCACAAGCGGGGGACCTGACCCGCGCGTCCGCGATCTCACGGCGGAGGTCGAGCGGTTGAGGTATCAGCTGGCGCAGGCGCGAGCCGAGGTCGGCCTCGCACGCGAAGAGCGCGACGAGCTTCGCGAAGGCGTGGAGAAGGCGCTCGCCCAGATAGCCAAGGGATAGGACCCGCCGGAGTAACGGCCGACCCGTATTGGATGTCCCCTCCGGCGCGTTGCGCCACCTCCCCGCGCTGCGGGGAGGCCAATAAAAAAGGGCCCCGCCGAGGCGAGGCCCTTGCGGTTTCGCGGTTTGTTACTTGGCCCAGCCCTCGACCATTGGCACGTACTTGGAGACCATCCCCTGAATGCCGGGGAAGGCGAAGCGCCTGCCTCCTGCTTGCAGCGCGAGGATGAGTCCAACGACCCAGATGACGAACCAAACGACGTACCACAGCAGCGGGAGGAAGAACAGGATCCCGACTGTCACGGTGGCGAGGACCCACGTGATGATGTAGATAAGTAGCGCGGCCCCGTGGATGACAGTGGCGTTGGCCGCGTTGTACTTAACGTCCGCGTCATCCTTGCCTACGAAAAGAAAGATCAGGCTCCCGATAGGTGGGAACAAAGCCCACGCAAGGATCGTGTACAGGTTCTTGTTGCCACCCGCGGCACTTGGCGTCCCTCCCATGGGGGCCGGCTGTCCGGGCGGCGGGGGCGGCATCTGCGACATAAGGTGTCCTCCTAGAAAGCGTGGGTGTTCGGGGCGATTATGGGTCGAATGCCGCCAAAACGCCATAGCTTTCCTCGCCTTGCCCCTGTTGAAGCGTTGGCCCCGAACCTACTCTGCTAGGCTCCGGGCGAAATGACCGAGTCCGGTCAGGCCCCCGAAACGCCTCCAAACCAGCCGCAGCCGGACGTGCCGGACTGGGCGCCGGCGCCGACTCCCACCACGCCGGAGCCGAGGGCGGCAAACCCTCCCCCGGCGGATGAAACACCCCCCGCGGCGGGCCCCGCCGCCGTCGACGCCACCATGCGTCTGCCGACCCGCGCGCCCGGGCCGCACCCGGCCGCTCAGCCCGGCCCCGCCCCACCCCAAGGAGCGCCGCCCGCAGCTGCTCCGGCGTCGGCGCCTGCCCAGTCGCCACACGCCGTCGACGCAACGATGCGCTTGCCAGTGCAGCATCCTCCGGCCCCGGCTACGGCCCCGCCGGCCACGTATCCCGCCGCCGCGAGCGGCGAGCGCCGGATCGGCAAATATCGTGTCAAGGGCGAGCTTGGGCGGGGCGGCATGGGGGCTGTATACCTGGCGGAGCAGCCGGGTCTGGGGCGCGAGGTGGCGATCAAGGAGCTCATCTTGTCCCCGGCAGCCGACCCGACTGCCTTGATGCGCTTCCTCCAGGAGGCGCAGGTAATGGCGCGCACGAGCCACCCGAACCTGGTCCAGGTGCACGACCTCGAGCAGATCGGCAACGCCAATTACATAGTGCTGGAGTTCGTGCGGGGGCGGTCTCTGCGGGACATGGTCAACCAGGGACCGATACCCCTGCCTCAGACCTTCGCCGTCATGCACGGCGTCCTGCAGGCCCTCGACTACGCGCACAAGCACGCGATAGTGCACCGCGACATGAAGCCGGAGAACGTGCTGCTGTCAGACGAGGGCAACGTCAAGGTCGCCGACTTCGGGATCGCGCGCCTGACTGATGATTCGGGCGCCGGTTCCACAGCGACCAAGACCGGCACCACGGTCGGCACACCGCAGTACATGTCGCCGGAGCAGGTTGCGTCGAGCAAGGTCGACGGACGGAGCGACCTCTACTCGGCGGGGATCATGTTCTACGAGCTCGTGGCGGGCCAGCCGCCGTTCACCGCCTCCGAGGCGGACGGCCCGTTCACCCTGATGGCCAAGCACGTGCAAGCACCTCCGCAGCCGCCGTCCGTCCGCCGCCCGGGCCTGGACCTGCGCCTGGAGGAGGTGATCCTCAAATCACTTTCGAAGCGCCCGGAAGAGCGCTTCCAGACTGGCCAGGAGTTCGACGACGCCGTTTCGCGGATCGCCGACCGACTGTGCCCCGGCTGGCAGCGCAGCCTGGAGCCGGGCGCCGACCTGTCCAGGATGGTGCCGGCGACGGCCGCCGCGCAGGCCGCCGCGATGGCCTCGCCGGCCGGGGTGCCGGTCATGGCAGGAGCGCCTGCCGGCGCGCCTTACCAACCTGTTTACAACCCGACTCCGCCGGTTCGCCCTGTCGCCAAGAAGGCAACGGGCTGCCTGAGCGTCCTGTTGTTTGCCCTGGCCCTGGCGCCCCCGCTCAGCCTCCTGGTCGCGTTCGCGCTTCGATAGCGAGCACCGCCTCAGGCGCGGGGCAGCGTGGGCGTTCCGTAGGGAGGGGTGGGAGCGATCGCGGCCTCCTCGCCCGGGGTGGGTTCGGCAGCTGCCTGTCCCGCGAGTGCCTGCTCGGCAGCCTCGCCGACCAGGATGTCACCGGCGCCCGTATTGGCGGCGGCAAGGATCGACTTCTGGGTGTACTGCTGCGTGAACACCTGGTGGGCCTCGGCCGCCATCTCGGTCGGAAACTGGACCCAAGGGGAGGTCGGTGTCTCGCGGATGGCGGTGACCTGGTAGATGCGGAAGGTCTCGGCGGATTTGCCCTTCAGCTGGACGCCGGGCACCATGTCGACAGCGATGTAGTCCTTGCACATCTCGTAGGTGGGCTGTCCTATGAGGAGGTGGAATGCGGGGGCGTTGGCGCAGAAGCGCGCGGCGGTGTTGACAGTGTCGCCGATCGCCGTGTACTGCAGGCGGCTGCGAGAGCCGAGGTTGCCCACCACAGCAGGCCCTGTGTTGATCCCGATGCCCCACCGGATGGGAGGCAGGCCTTTCTCCATCAACCGGGTCTGCAGCTCGGGGGCTCGGTTGATCAGGTCGTAGGCGCATCGGATCGCGAGCAGGGCGTGGTTCCCCTGCAGCCGGGGCGCGTTCCAGAACGCGACGATCTCGTCGCCGACGTACTTGTCGACGGTTCCGTCCCAGGTGAAGATGATGCCGCTCAGGTGATCCAGGTACAGCTGGACCACGTTGACGACGTCATCCGGCTGCATCCGCTCCGACATCGAGGTGAAGCCGCGGACGTCGACGAAGAGCAGCGTGATCTCGCGGCGCTCCCCGCCACGCAAGATGTCTTCCACCCCTCCGCGGGTCTTGGCCAGCTGGGCCACGATCTCCGGTTTGAGGTATTGCCCGAAGAGCGAGGTCACCTTGCGTTTCTCGCGGTCCTCGTAGAGGAAGCGATAGGCGGTCACGCCCGTGTACGTGAGCGCGATGGCGAGCAAGGGATGCAGGACGTTGGGCACAACATGGGTGCTGGCTGCGACGGCCGCAACCGCGAATGCGAATCCCACAACCGCGACCACGGTTGCCATGAGTCCCCAAATGACGGAGACGCGGGCAACGATGACCGCCATCACCAGCGCAGCGAGCAGGATCGCCAGAAAAACTGCCAGCGGCGGCTCGGGGCTCAGGAACTTGCTCTCGATCAGCATCTGCGCGACATTGGCATGCATCTCGACTCCCGGCATCCCCTTGCCGCCGGCGCCCGCGCTGGTGGTGGCGAGCACCTCGTCGTGCACTCCGGTGAGGTAGTAATCGCCGACGAGAACGAGCTTGCCCTTGACCGCGTCGCTCGAGAAGGTCCCTGTGAAGACGTCTCCAAAGCTCAGGTAATGCGTTTTGTCTTCGTAGTTGCCGGGAGGACCGAAGTAGTTGATCAGCGCGGCGCCTTTGCCGTCGACCGGCAGGTGTTCCTTCCACAACGCGAAGGTGGCCTCGCCGTCCGACTCCTCGAGCGCAGGTCCGCTCACTCCTTGCGCCAGCCACGCCCGGTAAGCGGTGAAGCCGATGGGGTTCAGGGTGGGCGTGGAGCAGGCACCTTTTGCGAAACAGGCCGGCTCCACGAACATAGGGAGCCTGCGCAAGACTCCATCGTTGTCGGTGAGGTAGTCGGTCGACGCCAGGATCACATTCGGGTAGGGCTGGGTGCACGGTGTGTTGGTCGAGCTCACGTCCGCACAGCGAAACTTGCGCAACGGGATCTGGTCCACGCCGGTCTGGCTCACCCTGCCACTGCCCGACTTGGCGTTGCTCCCGCCATATGCCAGGACGACCGGAATGGTGCTTTTCGCCAGTGCGTCGGCGAACGCTTTGTCGCTATCCGTCTCACGTGGGTCTGGGAAAGCGATGTCGAACGCGACCACCGAGGCGCCGGCTTTCTCCAGGTTCTGAAGCAGGGAGGCGTAGCGATCTCTCGGGACTGGGAACACGCCGATGGCGCTAACGCTCGCGTCGTCGAGCCCGACGATGACGATGTTGCCGTCGGGGTTCGACTGCGCCACGAACCTGTCCTCGGGGTGGCCGGCGAGGTAGACGAGGCAGGACCCCGGTTGGGCGTCGCAAGCCAGTTGCTGCGTGTACATCCAGTACATGACCCCGCTGAGGACGAGCGCCAAGAGCACCGCCACGACGGTTCGGTACGTGTACCAGTAGCGGATGTAGCGGCCCACGGGCGCGACGGATCATAACCCCCGTGGAATCGCCTTGTGCCAAATGCAAAGAAGAGGACTGCGGCCTCGCCCCACGACGGAGTCGCGGGGACCCCTGATGGACGCTGCGCCTTGCGGATGCGTCAGCAACGACTGGGAGTAGTTGTGGTGGGGTGAACCCGGCCTACATGCAACATTAGTAATTGACTTGATTAGGTGCGGCATCGCCGGGTGGATCGACAAGTCGCTGATCGACTCCAAGCTCTTCTATCCGATGAACGCGACGTCGTCCGAGGAGCGCCTGCATTTCTATGCGTCGCAGTTCTCGCTGGTCGAGGTCGACTCCACCTACTACGGCATGCCGAAGCCGGAGAACTCAGACCTATGGGTGGCGCGGACCGAGCCAGGGTTTCTGTTCGACGTCAAATCGTTCTCACTTTTCACCAACCACCCCACCAAGCCGATGGCTTTGCCCAAGGACATCCGCGAGCAGCTGCCGGACAAGCTCCGCGAGAAAAACATCTACCTCGAGCAGATGCCCGACGAGCTGGTCGACGAGTCCTGGGAGCGGTTCAGGACCGCGCTCGAGCCGCTCCGCGCAGCCGGCCGGATAGGCGCCGTCTTCTTTCAGTTCCCGCCGTGGTTCCTACCGTCGTCCCGGTCACTGGCCTACATCGAGCAGGTGCAGGAGCGCATGTTCGGGTTCCAGGTCGCTGTGGAGCTCCGGAAGCCTGAGTGGATGGACGCCCGCCACCGCGACGGGACGCTCGCATTCCTGCGCACTCGCGATATCCCCTATGTCGCGGTCGACGTGCCGCAGGGCCACAAGACGAGCATGCCGCCGGTGTTCGAGGTCACGTCCAGCAAGCTCGCCGTGGTTCGCTTTCACGGACGCAACCACGAGACGTGGGACCTCAAGGGCGCACCCCCCAACCTGCGCTTCCGGTACGACTACAAGGACGAGGAGCTCACTGAATGGGCCCCGCGGATCAAGGAGATGGAACGCTCGGCGAAGCAGGTGCACGCGATCATGAACAACAACTACTCCAA
>VBIU01000244.1 GCA_005880945.1 Chloroflexota bacterium
CGGCGCGGGAAGAGGACTTCATTCCGCTGGAGGGCGAGCCGCCTTCGGGTCTCGAGTACATGGAGGGCAAGCGCTGGTGCGAAACTCTCATCGCCCGCTCGCGCGACTTTCCCTGGACCGTCGTCAGGCCGCCCGCGATCTTTGGGCCGGCCGACCACACGCTCCGCATCGCCGCCTACATCCAACGCGTGGCGGACGGCGGGCCGCTGCTCGTGCCGCAGGAATCCTATGAACGGCAGGCGGGACTGGCGTGGGTCAAGGACGTCGGCTTCGCGTGCGCCCTGGCGTGCGACCTCCGCAAGGACACGACTCGCAAGGCGTACAACGTCGCGTTTGAGGGCGTGAGCCTCCGCGACCTCATCGAGGGCATCGCAAGGGCTATGGCCGTCCCGCCCAGGTTCCATCCGATCCCGTTCGCCGAGCTGCCGCCCGACGCAAGCCCTTACGGCCCGGACCCCCAACGCTCGGCGGGTTACGTTCTCGACCGATCGCGCGCGGAGCTCGGTTTCGAGCCGTCGGCCCTGGAGGACGCATTGGCGGAGACGCTTGCGTGGTACCGGGTGGCGCATCCGTCGCACCCCGGTTACGCAAATCGAGCCAAGGAGCTGGCACTCGCCGGCGCCGCCTGACGTTCTTTAGACCTCGCCGTGGCTTCGGTTCAGAAGATAGGCCGCGAGGAGCGTCGTCAAGACGATGCCTGGTGACCAGCCGACGCCAGGGCCGAACGGGTCGTAGGACGACAGGTCCACGCCCACGGCGAGGCCGCTGACCGCAGCAAAAACGAGCACGATCAGCATTCCGCGGACATTTCCGTGCCGCGCGAAGAAGAGCTCCACCTCGAGGCGCCACCCACGGCCGTGCGTGCGGTGGCGAATCTGGCGAGCTGTTGCGGCGTGAGCCGGGACGCGCCGGCCGTGCTTGAAGCGGGCTGCGGTCGGCAGCGGCTCAGGCGGCAGGTGCTCCACCTCGCGGTCGGGCGGCGGAGGCTCCTCGAGCGGCTCCCAGAGCGGATGCTTACGATGCTTCTGGTAGAGCACAAAGCTGACGACACCGAGCACCAGCCAGCCGAGATAGATGTATGTCGAGTTGGAGATGTTCTGGAACATCAGCTGCGTGAACACGGTCCCGATTGCGATGGCCCCAACCACTGACAGGACGGGGATGCTGTCGCGTCCGAACTTGATGTTTCCGGGCATCCTGTACGGCCGGTAGAGGTCTGGCTCCACGAACCGTAGGCGCATTACCGAAAGGTGCGCCGAGCAGAAGGCGAAGGTCGCCGCCAACGAGTAGACGGCGCTCATGAGGTCGATCTCCGTCGGTCCGAGAATGATCCCGGGCAGCACCAACAGCGCTGCGGCGAGCCCGAAGATGACGATCGAGAGGTAAGGGGTCTTGAATCGCGGGTGCAGGGTGCCGAACACCTTCG
>VBIU01000057.1 GCA_005880945.1 Chloroflexota bacterium
AAGCGCGCGGTCCGGCCGGCCGGCGCGAACTGGCTGCGATCACGGGTCGACGGCAGGATCCCGGTGACCACCTTCACGGAGGTCCTCGAAGCCCAACCCTCGAACCAGGGTTTGCGGCTGTCCCTCAGCGACGGCACGGTCCGGCAGGTCGACCACCTGCTCCTGGGCACCGGCTACAGGCCACACCTCGACCAGGTCGATTTCCTCGATGCCTCGCTGCGCGCTCGGGTGCGCGAGCGGGATGGCTCTCCTCTGCTCAATCCCTGGTTTGAGTCGTCGGTGCCGGGGCTGCATTTCGCGGGCGGCCTCGCCGGCAGGACCTTCGGCCCGATATGCCGCTTTGTGGCAGGCGCGCAAGTCACTGCCCGGCAGATCGCGCGACGGGCAGCCGGCCTCAACTAGGCTCCCTTGACTCACCACGTGCCGGCCGTGCTCTTGCTCGGCAGCGATTTCAAGGCGCTTGGAGTCGCTCGCAGCCTGGGCCGCCGCGGGGTCAGCGTCGCCGTCGTGGACAGCCTGCCCCGATCCGCATGGTTCTCGCGCCACGTGAGCCGTCGCTTTCACTGGCGAGAACCCATGCTGGGGACGGCGTTCGTGGATTTCCTCCTCGACCTCGCACGCACATCGGGCACTGCAGGCTCGCTGCTCTGGCCGGCGCAGGACGACGCGCTCGAGGCTGTGGCGCGGGACTGGAGGCGCCTGTCTGGCCCGTACCGGCTCGTGACGCAGCCGTGGGACGTCATCCGTCACGCTCACGACAAGAGCCTTCTGAACGATGCCGCCGACCAGGTCGGCGTGCAGCACCCACGCACCTGGTATCCGCTGGACGAGCCCTCCGTCCGGATGCTGCCGATCCGGTTCCCGGCGATCGTCAAGCCCGCCATATCCGTCCGGCTGCAGCAGTCGATCGGCCGGAAAGCGCTCGCTGCCAAGGACATGAATGAGCTGGCCCAGGCCTACCGGCTGGCGGCGCGGATCGTATCCACCGGAGACCTGATGGTCCAGGAGGTCGTCAGCGGCGAGATGCAGTCCTCGGTGGGAGCGCTGGCCGACGGCGGCGAGGTCATGAGCGCGATGACGGCGCGACGCACGCGCCAGTACCCGATCGACTACGGCCTAGGCAGCAGCTTCGTCGAGGCTGTGGAGGTGGCCGGCACCATCGAACCGGCCCGAAGGATCATCCGGCGGCTCGGCCTCTCGGGCATGGTCGAGGTGGAGTTCATCCATGACCCGGACGACGCCGAGCCCAAGCTGCTGGACGTCAACCCCAGGCCGTGGGGCTGGCACACGCTGTGCATCGCATGCGGTCTCGACTTTCCGGCCATGGAGTACGAGCGAGCCCTGGGCCGGCCGGGGCCGTCCGTCGAGCCGCGATATGGCACGCGCTGGGTCCGAATGCTCACCGACCTGCCCGCCGGGGTGCAGAGCATCCGCGCCGGACAGCTCACCCCAAGGGCCTACGTTCGCTCGCTCTTCGCCGGCAAGACAGTCGGCTCGGTCTTCGACCTGCGCGATCCGCTGCCTGCGGCCGGCGACCTGGCGGTGGCGGCGATCAGGTTGAGCCAGCGCCTCGCCGGTGCGGCTTAGGCCCCTCAGGCGCTGGCTGACAACCCCCTGATCTGGACGCCGGCACTGCCGTCCGCCTCGCTGTCGGCGAGCAGCTCCGCCGGCTGACCGCGCTGGGCCAGGGATCGGGCCGCAGCCTCCAGGATCCCGATCACGCGCAGGCCGCAGTGTCCGTCGGTCAGCGGCTGCCGGCCGTGGGTGACGCACTCGAGGAAGTGCTGAGCCTCGACACGCAGGCCCTCGGTGAGGCCCAGCTGCGGCGCCCACATGTCCCCCGTGCGGTAGCCGATCATCGACTCCAGCGCTCCTTGCGCGTCCGCCAGGGTGACCCCCTTGTCGTAGACCTTGACCTTCTCGCTGGGCTCGAGGTCGTCGTAGATGATCATCTGGCTCGCCCCGCCGATGAGTGTGCGGCGGATCTTCAACGGCGCGAGCCAGTTGACGTGGTGGTGGGTGATGAGGCTGCCGTCGAAGTAGCACGTCAGGTACGCAAGGTTCACCTGGTGGCCTGCGATGTGGGCGGCTCCGGTGGCGGCGACGGCGACCGGTCGCTGTCCGAGGACGAAGTCCATGATCGCCAGGTCGTGGACCGCGAGGTCCCAGAGCACGTTGACGTCCCGTTGGAATAGTCCGAGATTGACGCGGACGGAATCGTAGTAGTAGAGCTGGCCCAGGTTGCCGCTCTCGACGAGCTGCTTGATTGTCTGCACGGCGCCTGTGTAGACGAACGTGTGGTCGACCATCAGCACCAACCCACGCTGCTCGGCCGCCTCGATCAGCTGCATCGCCTGCTGCCGCGTGGTGGTGATCGGCTTGGTGACGAGGACGTGCTTGCCCGCCTCGAGCGCGCGCAACGCGATGTCGAAATGTGAGGAGACCGGGGTGGCTACCACTATCGCGTCGACATGGGGGTCCGTGATTATGTCTCGGAAATCGGTCGTCAACTTCACCTTGGGATAGCGCGAGTGAACGTTGGTCAGACGCTCGACCGAGAGGTCGCTGACCGCCACCAGCCGCGCCGGCGGTTGCTCGGCGAAGTTGCGCACGAGGTTCGGGCCCCAATACCCGTAACCGACGACCCCGACCCCAATCGAGGAGGTGGTTTTGCCGCGCTGCAGCCGCCGAAAGGCGGCATACGGGCTGGCGCTGGCCGCGGACGCTGCCAGCGGTGCGACCACGCTGGGCGGCCTTTTGACGGCGCGGCGCCGTCGCTTCGGCGCGGCCGCCGGCAAGTCGACGCTCAAGCCAGGTCCGGCTTCCGCTTCCGTGCGTGCACGGGCGGCCGGCTCCACCAGCGCGGGCGAGGTCCGACGATACGCGCGGGATTACCCAGCACCAAGGAGTCGGGCGGCACGTCGTGCGTGACCATCGCGCCCGCTCCAACCATCGCGCCTTCGCCGATGGTCACGCCACAGATGATCGTGGCGCTCGCGCCAATGCTGGCTCGCCGCCGGACGAGCGTGGGCATCATCTGCCAGTCTCCGATCTGCAGCAGCTCGCCTTTTTCATCGACTGCTGACGGGTATCGATCGTTGGAGAAGCAGACGTGCGGGCCGATGAACACGCCGTCCTCGATCGTGACGCCGGTCGGGATGAAGACAAATGCTTCCACCTTTACGTTGCGACCCAGCACCACCCCACGCTGGATCTCAACAAACGACGCGATCTTGCAGTTGTCACCGACCTTGCAGCCGTAGAGGTTGACCTGCTCCGGGTGGTGGACGGTGACGTTCAGTCCGAGCTCGACGTCGGGCGCGATCACGGACCCAATGACCTGGCCCGATCCAGGGTCGAGCGCCGGCTCAGATCAAGGTCCCGCGCATACATGACCTCCAGCCTAGGCAGCGAACCCGTCGCCGCCAATGGCCACAAGAGGACGCCAGGCGGGGAGAAGCCCGGAAATGAGCGGCGTAGTCACGGGCGGATGGGGTTTCGTCCCAATCAGTCAGGGACAGCGGCCCGCATTCGACTAGCTGGCCTGGCCGGATTCCTCTGCCGCGCGGCCCCGGCTCTCCAGGAGCCGGCGGATCGTCTTCGACAGGTCCTGCCGGCTCGAGCGGCTCTTGACCACCACGGCGAGGACCTCCAGGTCTTCCACCAGCTGCAGACTCGGATCGTCGCCGGAGTTGGCGAGCAGGATCACAGCCAGGCCCCTGGTGGGGGGATGATCTCGAATGCGTTCCAGGAGATCCCTTGCTTCGAGCCCGGGGGCAGTGTTCAGCAAGAACACGTCAGGGGGAGACTCAATCGCGCGATCGACTGCGGAGGACCCGTCATGAACCACCTCGACGCTCCAGCCGTCGTCTTCGAGTGCCGTTTGGTACATATCGCTGAGGACCAAGTCACCTTCGGCAAGGAGAACCCTGCCGGTTGTCTGCTTCCCCCCAGCCTTGGCTTTGGCCTCGTCAGGGCGGCTGCGTTTCAAACCAAGCCTCAGAGCTCAACGAGAGCCTTCCTTACCGCATAGAGCACGGCCTGCGCGCGGTCGTAGATCTGCAGCTTCTCGTAGATGTGGCTGATGTGATTGCGAACCGTCTTTTCGCTGATCTTCAGGTTGAAAGCGATCTGCTTGTTGGCCTGGCCGGTCGCCATCAGCTTCAGGATCTCGACCTCACGAGCCGTCAGGCCGTCGTAGAACTCCTTGGGCGTGCTGGCGCCCGTCAACATGTCGAGAACGCGATTGGCCACGGCTCCCGCCATGACGCGCTCGCCGGACAGCACGGCCATGATGCTCGACGCAATTGCGGCCGGCTCAGCGTCTTTGAGGATGTATCCGCTGGCGCCCGCGCGCAAAGCCTGGAGCACGTAGCTGTCGGCATCGAAGGTGCTGAGGATCAACACCTTGACGTCGGGGTTCTCACTGATGATCTTTCGTGTCGCCTCCGCCCCATCGAGGCCCGGCATCTTCAGGTCCATGAGGACGACATCGGGCTTGAGGGCGCCCACCTTGCGCGCGGCGTCAAGGCCGTCGACGGCCTGGCCCACGAGCGTGATTCGAGGATCCTCTTCGAGGAGGCGGGCCAGCCCGCTCCTGAAGAGCGTCTGATCGTCGGCGATCAGGACGCGAACAACGCGGGCTTCGGTGACCACGCAAGGGCCTCCTTCTTCAGTCTGGCTGTGATCGTGGTCCCGCCACGAGGCCGGCGCCGAATCGTCAGAGCGCCGCCGAGGATGGCGGCTCGCTCACGCATGCCCAGGAGTCCCATGCCGATCGGCTTGTCTTCGTCGACCCACGGGATGCCGCGCCCGTTGTCGCTGATGGTGATCACGATCAGATCCCGGGAGGCGAACCTGAGCGAGATGTGAGCCCGCGTCGCTGCGCCGTGCTTGTAAGCGTTGGTCAGCGCTTCCTGGACGATGCGGTAGATGTGGATCGACGTGTCAGGCGGCAGCGACGCCGGCCACGCGCGAGAAACCCAGAGCGTCACCTTCACGCCGGTGCGCATCTCGAAACCGGTGATCAGTCCTTCTCTGATGGCCTGGACGAGGCCTTTCCCAAGGCCAGGCTGGTCGCGCAGGTCGGAGAGGATCTGCCGCAGGTTGTTGAGCATCTCGCGGAGGGACGTTTGCACGAAGGCCAGCTCCGCAAGCACTTCCGGACGATCCTTCTGCTCGCGTGCGAACACCTGGGTCTGCACGAGCAGCGACGTCATGTGCTGCGCAAGCTGATCGTGCAGCTCGCGCGCCAGCGCCTCCTTGATCCGGCGCCGATCGCCGAGAACCTTCTGTTCGACCGCGGGCAGTGCTACGAGCGGCGCCACCGGGCGACCCTGAAGCGCGCGGGCCGGAGCGACGCTCACCGAGCGCGTCCGGCGCCGCTGATCCTCAGGTCGTGAGAAACACGGTTAACAAGCTTGGTTCCCAAGCAAGGGGCCCCATGGCAACGAACAAGACGTACGAGCAATGACACAGTGATGCTTCCCTCAAACGCAGCCGGTCGTTCGACAAGATGAACGTATTGCCCGGAGGACGACGGTGTCGTCGTACGTTTGGCGCAACGTTGCCTACCACAGTTGAACGAGCCCGCCTGGGACTGAATATTCATGCAGGGTGGGCGCCACGGATGCAGGCCAGGGACTTTTAGCTCAGCTGCGCGCGCGTGAAGACCTCGAGTGTTTCCGCTTCCGATGAGGGATGCAGGGCCCGCATCGGCTCAGGCGATGTCAACTCGCCGGCCCTCGAGCGCGGACTCCTGGATGGCGTCGCAGATGACAGCGTTGCGGTAGCCATCCTCAAACGTCGCGCCAAGAGGCGCCACCTCGCGGTCGTTGACTATCGCGTCGAGGAGGTGAGCGATCTCGTGCACGAAGGTGTGCTCCCACCCGATGACGTGGCCCGGCGGCCACCAGTTGGAGATGAACGGATGCGTTGGCTCGGTGACCAGCACCTCGGTCCATCCGCGGGTGCCCGAGGCGTCAGCGTCGTGCCAGTAGACGTTGAGCTCGTTCAGCCGCTCCAGGTCGAAGCTGAGCGAGCCCTTCGATCCGTTGACCTCGAGCACCTGGTGATTCTTGCGGCCGAGTGCGAAGCGTGTCGCCTCCAGCGTGCCGATGCAGCCACCATCCAGCTCGATCACCGCCGCGAACGCGTCGTCGACGTCGACCGCGGCCCGACCCCCTCCTGCGGGCAGCGGCCGCTCGGCGATGAAGGTCTTCGTCATCGCAGCGACCGCGCGCGGCTCGCCGACTATGAAGCGCGCGAGGTCGATGATGTGCGACCCGAGGTCGCCGAGCGCCCCGCTGCCGGCGGCTTTGCGATCGAGGCGCCAGGTGCGGGGGAACTCGGGGTCCGTGATCCAGTCCTGCAGGTATGCGGCACGGAAATGCCTGATCTCCCCGAGGTGGCCGGCCCGCACGAGGTCGTGCGCCAGCCGGACCGCGGGCACGAACCGGTAGTTGAAGGCGACCATGTGCTTGACACCGGCACGGCGAGCGGCGTCCAGCATCTGCTTCGCCTCGGTAGCATCGCGAGCCATCGGTTTCTCGCACAGCACGTGCTTGCCGGCTTCAAGCGCAGCAATGCAGGGCGCTGCGTGCACGTCGTTGGAGCCGCCGTTGTCGAGAAGCTGCACCGCGGGATCGGCGATGAGGCGGCGCCAGTCCGTGTAGTAGGTCGCGAACCCGTAGCGCTGCGCCGCCTCGCGCACAGCCTCCTCGTCTCTGCCTGCAATCGCGACCAGGCGCGGCACAGCAGGCGGCGGGTAGACGATGTAGGGGAGCTTCTTGAACGCGTTGACGTGTGCTTTGCCCATGAACGCGTACCCGAGCATCCCCACCCCGACATCGGTCATCGCGTCACCTGGTCCACCACGCGTTCGACAGCGGAAGTTCGGAAGGCATCACCTGGCGCAGAAAGGCGACACTTTTCCGAAAGCCTTCGTCAACCGAGAACAGCGCGTCCTCGTGCTCGATCGACAGAACGCCTTCGTATCCGGCGAGGCGCAGCGCTGTGACGATGCGTTTCCATTCGTCCTCGCCATGACCGTAGCCGACGGTGCGAAACACCCACGACCGCCGGTTGACCTGGTCGAGCGGCGTCGTGTCGAGAACTCCATTGAGGGCATTGTTGGCGGCATGGATTCCAGTGTCCTTGGCATGCACGTGGTGCAGCGCGCCGGCGCGTCCGAGCTCCCGGATGGCGGTCTCGATGTCGATGCCCTGCCAGAAGAGGTGGCTCGGATCGAAGTTCGCACCGACGACCTCGCCGCAGGCTTCGCGCAGGCGGAGCAACGTTGCCGGGTTGTAGACGACAAAGCCCGGGTGCATCTCGAAACCGAGTAGGACGTGATGCCTGGCCGCGAAGGCGGCCTCTCGCCTCCAATACGGCAGCACCCTTTTCTGCCACTGCCACTCGAGGACTTCCTGGAAGTCGGTCGGCCATGCGCAGGTGACCCAGTTCGGGTAGCGGGACCGCAGCGAGTCTCCGGGGCAACCGCTGAAGAGGTTGACGCACGGGACCTCGAGCTTCTCCGCCAGCTCCACGGCGCGCCGGTACACCCTGTGACTGGCGGCCGCGATCTCCGCGCGCGGATGCAAGGGATTGCCGTGACACGAGAGCGCCGAGATCTCGAGGCCGCGGGCTCGGAATGTGTTGAGGTATTCCTTGCGGCGACTCGCCGAGCTGAGCAGCGCGGCGACGTCGCAATGCGCGGTGCCGGGATAGTTGCCGGCTCCGATCTCCACGCAATCGAGCCCGGCCGTCCGGGCGATGTCGAGCACCGCCTCCAGCGGCCGGTCGGCGTACAGGGCGGTGAGCAATCCTAGCTTCATGGGCGCCCTCCGTTTGAGCTCACGGTTCTTGTCTGATCCGGCTCTTGCCTACCTTAGACTGCCGCGCATGGGTCGGGGTGAGGACGACGTCATAGGGCCTGTCGACGCGATGCAGGTGCCGCGGTTCGCGGGCCCGACCACGTTCGCCAGGCTGCCGACTCTGGATTCGGTCGGCAAGGCCGAGGTCGCGATTCTCGGGGTTCCGTTCGACTCCGGCGTCGTGTACCGGCCCGGGGCCCGCTTCGGACCTGGCGCCATCCGGGCCGGATCGAAGATGCTCCGTCCCTTCAACGCCTGGACCGACACCGAACCTTTCGCTCATCAGGTGGCCGATGCAGGCGACGTCGCCTGCACTCCTTTCGGCATCGAGCAGGCGATCGGTCAGATCGAAGAAGCGGCCAGGGCAACCGGCGAGCGGGCCTCCCACCTTATAGCGCTCGGCGGCGACCACACCATCGCCCTGCCACTGCTGCGCGCGGCGGCTGCGCGCTTCGGGCCCCTGGCGCTGGTTCATTTCGATGCCCACCTCGATACGTGGAACGTTTACTTCGGCGGTGCCCGCTACACGCATGGCACCCCGTTCCGCCGAGCCGCCGAGGAAGGCCTCCTCGACCTCGGCCGCTCGGTCCACGTCGGGACCCGCGGCCCTCAATTCTCGGCTGCAGACATACCGTCGGATGCCGCGCTTGGCTTCCGGATGATCGACGGCCGCGCCATCGACGAACGCGGCGCCGCCGCGATCGCGGCCGAAATTCGCGAAGTCGTCGGTCAAGCGCTGGTGTACCTCTCTCTCGACATCGACGTCCTCGACCCGGCCTTCGCACCAGGCACCGGCACGCCGGAGGCCGGCGGCTGGAGCAGCCGCGAGGCGATCGCCGTGATTCGCGGCCTCGCCGGCACCCGGCTGGCTGGCGCGGACGTGGTCGAGGTGGCGCCGGCCTACGACCACGCCGAGGTCACCGCCATCGCGGCGGCGAACATCGTCTACGAGATCCTGTGCCTGTTCGTCTCAGCGAGTACGACTTAGGCCGCTAAGCCGACTTCTGCGTTTCCTCCTCGATGGCTCGTGCCCCTTGCTGCAGGTTGGCCGCCGCCTCGCGAAGGTCCATGCCCTGCCCAGCCGCTGCCTTCTCGAGGTCCTCCAATGTGATGTCGGAAGGCTTGTGGCGCTTCTCGTACTCACCGCACCCGCAGTTCAAACACATTTGCTATCACCTCTTGCTTTGATCTCTCTAAATGGAGAGCGCTTCAGGCAGGACAGCTACTTGAGCGGCGGGGGTCGTTACGCTCGGCCGCCGCACGCTGTGTGGCACGCTTGAGCGACGGTGACTCTTGAAAGGCCGGAGCTCGTCGTGCGCGACGCCAGAGCGTGGCAGGCGTGGCTCGGCAAGCATCACTCTGACTCGAACGGCGTATGGCTGGTGCTGGCCAAGAAAGGCACTGCAGAGCCGACCAGCCTCACGTACACGCAGGCGCTCGAGGAGGCGCTCTGCCACGGCTGGATCGACGGGCAGGCTCGCTCCGGCACCGACCGCACGTACACGCAGGGTTTCACTCCCCGCCGGCGGCGCAGTCAGTGGTCGAAGCGTAATACGGGCATCGCCGAGCAGCTGCTGGCCGCGGGCCGGATGCACCCCGCCGGCATCGCCGAGATGGAGCGGGCGAAGGCGGACGGCCGCTGGGAATCCGCTTACTCAGGTCCCGCCGCCATCGAGATGCCGCCGGACCTCGCCGCCGCGCTAGCCGCCGACCCCAACGCACAGGCGATGTTCGCGACTCTCAACCGGCTGAACAGGTACGCCGTCCTCTATCGGGTCACGACCGCCAAGCGAGCCGACACGCGGGCGCGACGGATCGAGCGGTACGTATCGATGCTCGCGCGTGGCGAGACCGTCTACCCGCAGAAGCGCACTGGTTGATCAGGTGATCACCAGGGTGACGGTCGTGGTGCGAGTAAAGCCCCCGCTCGTGCCAGAGATCACGAGAGAGTAAGTGCCGGCGGGCGTCCTTCCGTGCTTGGTCTGAATGGTCAGAGTCGAAGAGCTTGAAGCCGGGTTGGGGTTGAAGACGGCGGTGGCCCTGGGCGGAAGACCGCTCACGCTCAGCGTGACCGAGCCGTTGAAGCCGTTGAAGCTCTGAATGGTCACGACGTAGGTAGTACGAGCGCCCGCGGCGATCGTGCTGGAGGTCGGTGACGCACTCACCGCGAAGTCTGATACGACAAGGAGGGCTGTGGTCGTGTGGTTCAGGCTGCCGCTCGTACCCGAGATCGTCAGCGTGTACCTGCCCGACGGTGTGGTCGAGTCGATCGTCACGTTGAGCGTCGAGGCGGTGGTTGCCGGGTTGGGGCTGAAGCTGCCGGCTGCGCCCACGGGGAGCCCGGCCAGGTCGAGCGTGACCGGCCCACTGAACCCGCCAGTCGGATTGATGGTCACGCTGTAAGAGGTGGCGGTGGCACCCGGGCCGACGGTTCGGCTGGCCGGCGATGCACCCAGGGTGAAGTCGGGCGGTACGTTGATCACGAGCGTGGCCGAGGCAGTGTGCGTCAGGCTCCCGGCCGTGCCCGTGACAGTCAAGGAATAGGTTCCTGCCGGCGCGCTCGTGTCGGTGCCCACGGTGAGCGTCGAGCTGCCGCCCGCCGGGTTGGGGTTGAAGCTACCGCTCGCGCCTCTGGGCAGCCCGGCCAGGCTCAGAGTGACTGGGTCTGTAAAACCCCCGGTCGGTGTGATGGTCACGGTGTAGCTCGTGCCTGCGCCCGCGGTCACGGTCTGGCTCGGAGGCGACACGCTGAGGCTGAAGTCGGGCGGGTTGGCCGCGTTCACGACGAGGGTCGCCGAAGTGGTGTGACTGAGGCTGCCGGAAGTGCCGGTGATCGTCAGCGGGTAGGTTCCGGCAGGCGTGCTGGGGTCGGTGCCCACGCTGAGCGTCGAGGCACTGATTGCCGGGTTGGGGTTGAAGCTGCCGCTTGCTGCGCTGGGCAGGCCGCTCAGGCTCAGAGTGACCGGGTCTGCAAAGCCCCCGGTCGGTGTGATGGTCACGCTGTAGCTCGTGCCCGCGCCGGCGGTCACGGTCTGGCTGGGCGGCGATGCGCTGAGGCTGAAGTTGGGCGACACCGTGCCGCCCGTCGAGATGGCAAAGTTCTGGGTCGTCCACTGCGGGAATCCGAAGATGGACTGGCCGTTGACCATGTTGCTACCCCAGACCACGCCCGCGTTGAGCGGGTCGGGGGTGGCACCCGAGTAATCGCCCCATCGGCACGGCGGGCCGTACGGCGGGCTGCAGCTGAAGTCCTGATCGACGTCGGTGCTGCTGCCCAGCAGGACCTCGCCCGCGTCCATCGTTCCCAAGGGAGTCGATCCCTGGCGACTCTGCGCACCGATCGTTGGAGTGAGCGTGCTGCTCGCGCGGTTGTATTCGAGGACTGCGTCATTTCCGTTGATCGACGGCGAGATCGCCCCGTTGAAGACGAAGTCGGTGGCGCTGGCAACCTCGCCCTGCTGGCGTGCGGTGAGGCTGCCGGGCAGCAGCTCGTACCACCGCACGACCGACCGGCCGCCCGCCGAACCGATGGTGTGCTGGGTCCAAACGGCGAGGGCTCCGGCGTCCGGGTCGAAGCGAGCCACGGCCTGTGTCAGCTGTGCATCGAGAGTGTCGAGAGGATTCGGCTGCGGGGCGTCCGCGGGGACGTCGAAGGCGTTGACTGTGATATCGCCGTCGGCGGCCAGCGCCGGCAGGCCCGCCTGCTTGGTCATGTGCCACACCATGACCCGGTTGCGGGGCCCGGCCGGCGCGGTCAACGGAGAGTGCGCGGCAACTATGTAGCCGCCGATCGAGCTCGCGGTCGTGTTCGCGGGGACCGGCGTGTCGGCGGAAGTGCCGTCTGCATTGAGGAGCAGGTGGGTGGCGTCCGCGAAGTAGTACGCGACGGCGGGGGCCGGGCAAGAGGAATCGCCAAGCGCAGGTTTGGGATATGCCCAGATGTTCGCGGTGACGAACGTGAACTTCGAATTGGCGTCGTCGTAGACGTTGCTGCCGAAGAGCAAGAAGTTGTCGTCGTGCCCGAGCTTCGGAAAGTCATTGAGGCTGCTGCCGGTGCCGGCCCCGTACCGGCACCATCCGTTGGTCAGGTCGCTAGGGTCGCTGGTCTTCGACCAGCCGAAGACCAGGAAGTTGTTGCCGGTCGCAAAGGCTACCGCGAGGTAGAACCAGCGGTTGGCCTGGAAGTCCCACTCGATCTGTGGATCGCTGAGCGTGAGGCCGGAGGGCGCGGCCGTGAAGGCGGCAGTGTCCATCGAGCTGAGCAGGCTGAGGTTGCTCTTCGAGTACACCCCGATGAGGCTGTTCACCATCTGCACGTAGTGGTTTGGCCCGACTGCTCCCGTGGGGTCGGGTGGAACGCAGCAGAAGCCTTCGTCGAAGACGGACAGGCCTGGCTGGTTGAGGTTGTTGAACAGCGACGCGTGAGGCCCAAGTTGGCCGGCCGGGGCGAAGGGGCCGGGACCGTGCGAGGCCGCCGCGCGCTCTTTGGCCAGACGGTGCGCGGCGGGGTCACGGACCAGGTGCGGCGCTGCGAGATGAGGCAGCCGCGTAGCGCGCCCCGGGCGGGAACCAAGATTCGTCACTGCGACGTGGCCCGCTGACTTCATCAGGGCTCCGGTCGCCGCGGCGCTCGCGGGAACCCCAGGCACCAAAAGCATCCCGAGCACGGCAAGGGCCGTCCCCAACGGGATCGTCTTCTTGAGCTTGCGCCGCAGCGCGTTCACTGTCTAACCCCCCAGCCACACGTGGCCGATGGCGCGAAGTATGAGCGGCTGCGCAGGAAATGGGACCACCTGTTCTTCGATGACACGCCCTCTTCGGCCAACGAGCGAAGATTCGCGAGACGCCGGACCGGTGCGCTAACCTCGAGACTGGTTAGCTAGGCCAGCGCCTGGGTGCGCTAGCAGCCTACCCAGCCGAAGAGCTGCTGCACCTTGACCCGATCGAGGCCGTGGACTATCGCGTACTTCCCCATCCGCAGGAGAGGAACCCGCTCCCCGTCGAGCTGCTCCCATTCGCGCATGGCGGCTGGATCGCGGTCGACCCGCCGATATTCGAACTGGACGCCCAGCTCGTTCAGGAGCGCGACCATCGCCGTCGACTCCAGCGACTCATCCGAACCGTACAGAACCGCCTCGTCAGCGTTGTCCATCTCTTTATCCAACGCCAGACTAGGCGCGTTCCACCGATAGAGCCAATCGATAGTTCCGATGTGACGCATAGGCCTCGCTGATAGGCCCCGCCGGAGCCGGGACGCTAGCTTTCGGCCAGCCAGCGAGCCAGGTCGGCCGCGAGGTATGTGACGATCACGTCCGCTCCCGCGCGCGCGATTGCCGTCGTGCACTCCAGAGCTGCGGCCCTTCGGTCGAGCCATCCCCGCGCGGCCGCGGCTTCGATCATGGCCATCTCGCCGCTGACCTGGTAGGCCGCCAGCGGAACATTGAACGTCTCGCGCGCGCGCGCGAGGACGTCCAGAGAGGTAAGCGCCGGTTTGACCATCAGGATGTCAGCACCCTCGGCAAGGTCGAGCTCCATCTCATGGAGCGCCTCGCGCGCGTTGGCGAAGTCCATCTGGTAGCCCTTTCGGTCCCCGAACGATGGCGCGGAGCCGGCCGCCTCGCGGAAGGGCCCATAGAGCGCGGAAGCGGCTTTGGACGAGTACGCCAGGATCGCGGCTTGCAGGTGGCCGGCACTGTCCAGGCCGGCGCGAAGGGCCGCGACCTGTCCGTCCATCATGGCGCTCGGCGCGACCAGGTCAGCGCCGGCGTCGGCGTAGGCGACGGCAGCCTCCGCCAGCAGCGGCAGCGTGGCGTCGTTGTCTATCTCGCGCCCGTCCAGCACGCCGCAGTGGCCGTGCGAGGTGTACTCGCACAGGCAGACGTCGGCCGCCAGAACAAGGCTGACGCCGGCGTCGCGGATGCGGCGCAGCGCGCTTGGCACCGGCCCTTGGGGATCGGCTGCTCCACGCCCAATCGGGTCCTTCGCATCGGGGATTCCGAACAGGAGCACGCCGCCGACACCCAAACGTGCAAGCTCGGCCGCCTGGGCCGCGGCCAGCTCGGGGCTCAAGCGGGAGTGGCCCGGCAGCGACGCGATGGGTTCGCGGCGCCCGCGACCTGAAACCACGAACAGCGGGGCAAGCAACGATGCCGGGCTGAGCCTTGTCTCGCGGACGAGCGAGCGGAGGGCGGCGTTGCGTCGCAGCCGACGAGGTCGCCATGGGCCTGCGCCCGCGCCTAAACGGGTGTCGGGAGCTGCGACTCGAGCCATCGAGTTACCTCCTTTTGAAGCGCGCCCTGCACAGCCGCGCTCAGGCCGGCGGCATCCGGGGTGCCCGCCTCGCCTGTGACCTTGAATCCATTGGAGCGCGCGACAGCGCTCGTGCTCGGGCCGATGGTGAACACGCGCAGGCTCCGGGCCCTCTCAACTTGAGGCCCGGCCAGCTCGACCAGGCCCCGTACCGCAGACCCCGAGGCGAAGACGATCCCCTCGAGAGCCGGATCGGCCAGCGCGCTCAGGAGTGACTGCATCGATTCCCGCGGCGCGCGGACGGTGCGGTAGGCGACGACATCGTCCACGTGGGCGCCGTGCAGCCACAGCTGGACCGGCAATGAGGGCGCCGCCGCATCCGCCCGCGCAAGCAGGACGCGATCGCCGCGCTCGAGACCGCCGGCGGCCATGGCGCGCGGGATCTCGTCGCCAACGGCGAGCTCGGGCTGGACGTCGACTTCCACGCCACGATCCCGCAGCGCTCGTGCGGTAGACGGCCCAACCGCCGCGAAGCGGACCGACCGCGGCACTGCCTCCTCCAGCCCGTCGAAGAGCGCCGCAACGCCTCGTTTGCTGGTCAGCACCACCCACTGGTACGCGCCGAGCTCCCGGCGCGCCCGCTCCAGCTCGACGTTACGTTCGATGGTCGCGGTGACCACGGTTGGGACGTGGACGACCCGATAGCCGCTTGCGCCCAGCAGCAAAGCCCCGGCAGGGTCGAGCTCGGGCCGCGTGTCGAGGATCGCGCGGGGCCGCAGCGAGACGTGACGCAACAGCTCTGCCGCCACGGCTGACGCCCCTCGAGCGAGAGCCTCGGCTCCGCCCGCATCGCGTAGCGACAGCGCGACGACATGCTTTTGACCGCCGCCGGGCGATGCCGCACCCGCGACGATCGTGATCCTGCCGCCGGCTGAAACCGTCGCCAGGACGCCCACCGGCGCATCGCACCCGCCGCCGATGGCTTTCAAGACAGCCCGCTCCGCTATGACTGCAGTGCGCACGGCGGCGTTGTCGATCGCCCGCACCGCCCGGAGAACCTCCGCGTCGTCCCGCCGCACTTGAATCGCAAGAGCTCCCTGGGCGGGCGCCGGCGGCATCGACCACGCGTCGATGGTCGCGGCGATCCTGTCGCGCAAGCCGAGGCGTTCCAACCCCGCGGCCGCCAGCACCAGCGCGTCGGCCTCACCGCCGTCCAGCCGCTTGACGCGAGCGTCCACGTTGCCCATGAGCGGGACCACGCGCAGGTCTGGCCGGATCGCGCGCAGGAATGCGGAACGGCGCGGGCTGTCTGTGCCCACCCTCGCCGCTCGACTGAGCTCCGTCACCGAGCACTCCCCGCTCCTGGTGACGAGCGCATCGAGCGGATCGGCACGTTCGGGATAGGCAGCGATCGGCAGCTGGGGGTCGGGGTCGAGCGGCAGGTCCTTCGCGCTGTGCACGGCGAGATCGATCTCGCCCGCCACGAGCGCGTGCTCCAGGTCCTTGACGAAGACCCCATCCTTGATCGGCGAATCCCGCTGGCGCAGGTCGCCTTCGGTGACGATCGTCACCAGCTCGACCTCGATGCCGTCTTGCCGTAGGCGCCCGGCGACGAGCCCGCTCTGGACGAGGGCCAGCCGTGAAGAGCGCGTGCCCAGGCGCAAGCGCCTCACGCGCGGCTCCCATTCGGAATGCCGGCAGGCACCCGCGCTGCCGAGACCACGTCGCCGACGACGAGAGTGGCGGGCGTTTCGATCGCCGCTTCGTCGGCAAGCGCCGCGATGCTGTCGAGCGTGCCCGACACGCTGCGCTGATCGGGCAGCGTGGCCTTGCTGACAACCGCGGCGCCTTTGGAGCCGCCGAGCGTCCGGGCGAGCACCGCAACCACCGCGGCGAGGTCCGCGCGCGCCATGAGGACCACCAGGGTGTCGGCGGCCCGCGCCAGGTCCGGCAGGCGATCCATTGAGCCTGGACCCTGGGCGGTCGTGATCGCCACCGATGAGGCGACCCCGCGGCGCGTGACAGCGATGCCGGCGGCTGCCGGCGCCGCCAGCGCGGCGGTGACCCCCGGCACTACCACGACCTCGACTCCGGCCTGCTGCAGATCGCTGAGCTCCTCCCCACCGCGACCGAACACGAAAGGATCGCCGCCTTTGAGCCGCACCACCAGATGGCCGGCACGCGCCAGCTCGATCAGCCGGGCGGTGATGTCCTCCTGCACGGTGCTGACCTGACCGCCGCGCTTCCCGACGTCCTCGAGGCGCGCATCGGGACCGCACAGGGCCAGCGTCTCCGGTGCGATCAACGCGTCGTGCAGCACGTAGTCCGCGCCCGCCAGCAGCTCGCGAGCTCTCACAGTAAGAAGGTCGGGGTCGCCCGGGCCGGAGCCGACCACGGCGACGCGGCCCGCGCGGCGAGACGGGTCGGCTGCGATCTCTTCGGCCAGGCGGTCCGCGTCGGCGGATCGCCCGCGGCGCAGGAGCGTGCGCAAATCTGAGTCGAGCAGCCGCTTGTAGACGCGGGTCTGATCGGCGATCGGCACGGCTCGCTCACGCAACCGGCGCCGCACCCCTCCCACCAGCGCCACAAACGGCCCCCACTCGCGGCCGAGCCAGCGCTCGATGCGCACGCGCAGCGCCGAGGCGAGAAATGGGCTTTCTCCAGACGTCGAGATGGCGATCAGCAGCGGGTCGCGGCGCACTATCGCCGGCGCGATGAACCGGCACTGCGGCGGCCGGTCGACGACGTTGATGAGGACCCCGGCGGCCTCCGCCTCCTCCCAGCTCATGCGGTTGATGGCCTGGTCCTCGCTGGCATCGATCGCCAGGCGCGCGCCCGCGAGATCGCCGGGTCGATAGTCACGATCAACTGCTTCAATGAGTGCGTCAGCCGCAAGTGCCTCGAGCTTCGGCGAAAGGCGCGAGGCGATCACTCGCACCGTGGCGCCGGCCTCCAGGAGACCCTCTGCTTTCTCGGTGGCCAGCTTGCCGCCGCCCAACACCACGCAAGGCTGCGCGGCGAGGTCGAGGAAGACCGGGTAGTACCTCATGTGAACCACACGACGAAACCCTTGGTCATGCCTCGGCTCCGAGGAGGCCCCAGCGCAGCCTGATCGCGCGGTCGAGCGTCCCGAACAAGGAGTCGATGACGACCCCGATGACGAAGATCACGATCATGATGGCGAGCAGCTGCTCGGCGTCGGCCAGGTCTCGCGCGAACTGGATCTGCTGGCCGATCGAGGGCGAGTGGGAGACGATGACGATGATCTCGCCGGCCATCAGGCTGCGCCATGCAAACGCCCAACCCTGCTTCAACCCGCCCACAAAAGCGGGCAGGGCCGCGGGCAGGATGACGTGCCAGTAAAGGACGAGGCCGCGCGCGCCCATCACGCGGCCGACCCGGATGAGCAGCGGCTGCACGTGGTCGACCCCGCTGAGCAGCCCAGCCGCGATGGCGGGCGCGGCGCCGAGGATGACCACGAAGATGATCGCCGTCTCGCTTTGCTGGAACAGGAGGATCGCGAGGGGGAACCACGCGATGGAAGGCATCGACTGCAGGCCGAGGATCGCCGAGCCGATCGCCCTCCGAAGGACTGCGACGCGCGCCACGACAAGCCCGATGGCGCTTCCCGCCGCGGCCGCGATGACGTAACCGACCAGCGCCCTGCGAAGGGTGATCGCGACGCCGACATAGAAGTCCGCGTGGGCCAGGTCCTCGCTTAGGCGGCGGAAGACCGCGATGGGGCTCGGCAATACATAGTCCGGGCGCCACCCGGACCAGACGACGACCTGCCAGGCGCCCACCACGATGGCGATCGCCACCAGCTTCGGCCACAGCCACGACCAGGCGCCCGAGCTCTGGTCGCGCCCTTTGTGCGGTGCAACCGCGGCGACATCCCGCCGTTCGACCACAGGCGCCAGCTCCAGCTCAACCGCCATCGCGCATCTCCTGCTTTAGCCTGTCCGTGATGCGGCCGGCGATGACGGCGAGCTCGGGCGAATCGAGACTGCGCGGTCTCGGCAGCTCGACGACCACCTCGTGGGCGACGCGCCCCGGCCGGCTCGTGAAGACCAGCACCCGATCTCCCAGACGCACCGCCTCGCGCGCGTTGTGCGTGACGAAGAGAATGGTCAACCCGGTCTGCGTCCAGAGCCGTTCCAGCTCCTCGTGCAGCAGGTCGCGCGTGATGGCGTCGAGCGCCGCGAACGGCTCATCCATCAGGAGCACGTCGGCGTCCTGCGCCAGCGCACGGGCAAGAGCTACCCGCTGCTTCATGCCACCCGACAGCTCGTGCGGGCGGCGCTTTTCGAAACCGTCGAGGTGGACCCGGTGAAGCAGCTCGGCCGCCATCCGGGAGCGCGCCGGGTTGCGGACTCCCCGAAGCTCGAGGGCGAGCTCGACGTTGCCGGCCGCCGTGAGCCACGGCAGCAATGCAGCCTCCTGGAACATCAGCGCCACGCGGCCGTGAACGTGGGCCCTGCCGTTCGAAGGGCGCTCGAGGCCCGCGAGCACGTTGAGGAGCGTGCTCTTCCCCGATCCTGAGGCGCCGACGACGCAGACCAGCTCTCCTCTTTTGACGTCGAGGGTCACTCCGTGCAGGGCGACCAGGAGGCGGTCTCCGTGCGGGAAGGCAATGGTCAGCGCCTCCACGCTGAGCGCGTGCTTCTCGGAGAGCTTGAGAACGTTTCCTTTCACAGGCCGCTCACCGGCGGTTGCTTGTGCTCCGCAAGAACCTCGTTGAGCAATTTCAGGTCGTACAGGCCGCGGACGTCGACGCCGGCGAGCAGTCCCACGCTGTGGGCGTGGTCCGCGGAGGTCTTGAGCGTGTCCGCCAGCGGGTCCAGAGTGAAAGTCATGTGCGGCCATGCAGCGGAGACCACGCCGGCCGCGAGCTTCTTGCCGGTGATCTCCGCCACTGCGTCATTGGTCACCTTCTGGGCTTCGTCAGGAATCGAGTTCAAGTAAGCGTTGGCCGCGTAAAGGCCTTCGAGCAGCGCCTTTACACGCTTGGGATGGTCGCGCAGGAAGGCGGTGCTGACGATCAAGTTCGTGGTGACGAACCTGCCCTGCGGCCAGAGGTCGCGCTCGTCGACCAGCACTCTTCCACCGCCCTCGACGATCAGGCGACTGGCCCACGGCTCGGGCACCCAGGCACCGTCGATCTGGCCCTCCTTGAAGGCGGTCAGTGTCTGCGAGTTGTCCTGCGGCAGGACGTGCACGTCTCCCCCGCCCGAGGTGTCGGACCTGAAACCCTGTGTCTGCAGGTACCAGCGCAGCGCGATGTCCTGAGTCCCTCCGAGCTGTGGATCCGCGATCTTCGCTCCCTTCAGGCCGGCGGGTGATGTGATGCTCGGCCTGACGACAAGCAGCGCGCCACCCGACGTTGCGCCGGCGATGACGCGGATGGCCTGACCATGCGACTTGACGAACGCGTTGGTGGTCGGGTTCGGGCCGACGAACGTGGCGTCGATCGCGCCGGAAAGAATGGCCGTGACGGCATCGCCGCCGGCATTGAAGGTGTGTGTCTGGAGGGATACCTTCGAGTCGAGCGCGGCCGTGAAGAAGCCCTTCTTCAGGCCGACAAGCGCCGTGGCGTGGGTGAGGTTGGGAAAGAAGCCCAGCCGGAGCGTGAGCGGCCCGTCGTCGGATGCTGAGGCTGAGGCGTTCGAGCCGCACGCGACAAGGAACAGGATCGCGGCGGCGGCGAGCGATGCGAGGCGGCTCATTGGGGCACGCTCCGGGGGCGAACCTGAAGAGGCCGTCCGTCCGGAGTCCACTGGAGCCCGCACTCTTTGACCTCGTTCTCTTCCCACCACCACCTGCCCGCCCGCTCGTCCTCGCCGGCGGCGGTGGCTCGAGTGCACGGCTCGCATCCGATCGACGTGTATCCGAGGTCGTAGAGCGAGTGGTACGGCAGGTCGTTGTCGCGGATGTATGACCAGACCTGGTCCTTCGACCAGCCGGCGAGGGGCGCGATCTTGGTCAGTCCTTCGTGCTCTGGATCGGCGGCGATCACCGGAGTCTTCGCGCGAGTCGCGGCTTGCTGCCGCCGCACGCCAGTCACCCAAGCGTCATATCCATCGAGTGCGCGCGCCAGAGGCTTCGACTTGCGCACCTCGCAGCACAGGCGCCGAAGCGCAGGCGAGCTGTAGAACAGGTTCACGCCATTGGCTCCGACCATCTGCTCGAGGTCGCGGGCATCGGGCGCCACGACCTTGACCTCGATCGCGTACCGGTCGCGGACGCGATCGATCAGGTCATGTGTCGCTTGGGGCAGCCGACCTGTATCGAGGGTGATGACGTGCACTTCCTGCCGGATGCGTGAAGCCATGTCGATGAGGACGGACGACTCGGCCTGGAAGCTGGCGACGATAGCGACCCGCCGAAAGGTCTCGTAGGCCCAGCGGAGCACATCCTCGGGCGCCAGGTCGGCCGGCTCTTCCGCTCGCGCAACCGCGCTCATGCCGTTCTCTCCGCCGCCGCGATTTCGCGGAGGCTGTCGAAGCCGACGCGATCGACCCAGTTGCCGAAGCCCTCGTCCGGCCGCCGGCCCGCGCGGAAAGTCTCGAACATCGGCCTCAGAAGGGCGGGTATCTCGGTGATCGGGACGTTGGGCGCAAACAACCGGTTGAGCCGCGTGCCGTTGAAATCGCCGCCCAGCATCACGTCGTATTTGCCGAGCGTCGTGCCGACGAAACCGACATCGCCGAGGTACGGGCGCGAGCATCCGTTGGGGCAACCGCTCATCCGGAAGCTGATGCGCTCGGCGCCAAGCCCGAGCTCGTCGAGCACTGTCGCCAGGCGGCGGATCAGACCGGGCAGCGCCCGCTCGGCCTCGGCCACGGCAAGGCCGCATGTCGGTATTGCGGGACACGCCATCGCGTTGCGGACCGCCTGGGGGATGACTTCGACCGCGGCGATCCCGTGCTCGGCCATCAACCGCTCGACGCGCGGCCGGTCCGCCGGATCGATGCCGGCCAGGATCACGTTCTGCTGAGCGGTGAGGCGGACCTCGGGCCGGAGCTCCTCGACGATCCTGCGCAGCCCGGTTCGGGAACGGACGCCCTCGACGTCCGCGATACGACCGTTCTCTATGTAGATGCCGACGTAGAGGCGGCCGTCACCCTGCTCGTGCCAGCCGAGATGGTCGTCCACAGGTTTCCACGCCAGCGGCTCCGGAGGCTGAAGCTGGAAAGCCACGCGTTTCTGCACCTCGTCACGGAACCAGTCGAGCCCGTGGTCGGCGATCGTGTATTTGAGGCGGGCGTGGCGCCGGTTTGCGCGGTCGCCGAAATCGCGCTGGACGGCCACGACCTCGCGTGCGACGCCGACGACCTGATCCGGCTGTACGAAGCACAGCGGCTGCGCCACGGCGACAAACGTCTCCGGCTTGTTGTGAGTCCGGCCCAGGCCGCCTCCGACCAGCACGTTGAACCCGCGCACCGCCCCGTCCGCCGTCCTCATGGCCACGATGGCCAGGTCGTGCGCGTAGACGTCGACGCAGTTGTCGCCTTCGAGCGCGACTGTCGTCTTGAACTTGCGCGGGAGGTACTGCTCGCGGTAGAGGGGCTCGACCTCCGGCTCCGAGGTCTCGACGACCTCGCCGTCGAGCCAGATCTCGTGATAGGCGCCGGTCTTCGGTGTGAGCTCGGTCACCATGGCCGCGATCGACCGATGGACATCGGCGTGAAACCGGTCGGCGATCGGCTCCGGGCAGCACATGATGTTGCGCTCGACGTCGCCGCAGCCTCCCAGTGTCGTCAGCAGAGCGTCATTGATCGCTCGGATGGATTTCTTGATGTCGCCTTTGAGCACGCCGTGGAGCTGAAAGTCCTGGCGGGTCGTCACGCGCAACGTTCCGTTGGCCCAGCGCCGGCTGATGTCGTCGTGGGCGATGTATGCGTCGGGGGACACGACACCGCCCGGAATACGCGTCCGGATCATCAGCTGGTGGTGCTTGTCCAGCCCCTTGGCGCGAGCCTCCTTACGGCGGTCCCGGTCGTCCTGCTGGTAGATGCCGTGGAACTTGAGAAGCTGCTCGGAGGCGTCGCCGAAGGCAGGCGTGTCTTCCAGGAGCTCCTCTTTGATGAGCCCCCGCAGGTGATTGCTCGTGGCCTTGATGGTCTCGTTCTTCGACAAGCCGTCGAGGACCGAGAGATCCGTGAGATCCGACAACAGATGCGCCTCCGTTTGATGTGCTGATTACGACCGACTCGAGAATTTGCGCGCGCATGCGCGCAAAGGTGGGCGAACGCCCGGTCAGGAAGTCGGGTCAGCTACAGAAGCAGCTGGCGCAGCGAACGTAGTCGATGGCTCTCCGCCTCGTCAGCGGGGCCAAGCAGATGACGACTGGACTACGCATCGCCGGCAAAGAGTACCGGATGGATGCTTCGCGATGCTGCGATCAAGTCGCAAGAAGCTGTTGCTTGTTATCCGCTTAGCCCGACCCCGACTCCTTCTTCTGGTCGCCCGGTTCGAACACGAGGATGGTCACGCCGTCGCCGACCGTCCTGGAATCGACGAGGCGGAGCGGCTTCGCATCGCTGGTCTCGGCGAAGAGGCGCTTGCCGCTGCCGAGCACGACCGGGTACACCATGAGCCGGAGCTCGTCCACCAGGTCGTGTTCGACGAGGGTCTGCACGAGCTGGGCGCTGCCGTGGACCACGATGTCGCCTTGATGCTTGTTCTTGAGCTTCCTGACCTCGTCCGCAACGTCGCCCTTCAGCACAGTGGAGTTGGTCCACTCGGGATCCGTGATGGTCGATGAGACGACGTACTTGGGCATTGAGTTGAACTTGTCGGCGAATGCGCCGTCCCTGGTCGGCCAGGCCTTCGCAAAGCCCTCATACGTAACACGGCCGAGCAGCAGGGCATCGGCGGAGAGCGCTTCGTCCATCTTGAACTTGTCACCCTCGTCCCCGCGGCTGACCTTGAAGCTCCAGCCGCCGTGCTTGAAGCTCTCGCTGCCGCCCGGATCCTCGACCACGCCGTCCAACGACACGAATTCGGTTACGACGATCCTTCCCACCTCAGCCTCCTGACCCTCATAGGTTCGGCCGGACCATCAGATGCTACCGAAGCGGCGCGACCGGGATGCAGATCTCGCACTCGAAGGCTCCGGTCTTGCTGTCGTAGCCGGCCTCCTTCGGGTAGTGCTCGAAGAAGGGACGGGAGTCGAGCTGCATGCCGCTGCCGGGAAGCCAGACCCGTAGCATCGACACCCAGGCGTCGCCGACCTCCTTGTCCGTGCCTTTGAAATTCATCACCGCGTACTTGCCGCCGGGGATGACCGTTTTCTGGTGCTCGCCCGCGCCGACGAAGTCCGGCGGCACTTCGACGGCGGCGTCGTAGCGCAGCTTTTCGGGCGCGGTGATACCGGGATCGTCATGGCTGATGCCGTACCGCTCGCGGCCGTAGAGCCCATTGGTCTCCATCCAGGGATCGACCTTTTGCATCCAGAAATCCGATACTGATTTTCCGTAAGGTCCGACGTGCCGTAGATACGCGACGGTTGTCGGTTCTCGATCGACCATCTTGACTTTCATGTTCGCCTCCAGTGAGTGGGTGGTCACGATTCCATCATCCACCGAGGGCAGCGCGCGGGCCTGATCGGCCTTGCGATTCGACTGATCGCGATTGCTGAGCTGCATCTGCCTCCATGTGGTGGGGGTATTTCCGAAGCGAGCCTTGAAGGCGCGGGCAAAAGCCTCTGTCGAGCCGAAACCCACCGACAGCGCAACCTGCAGCACCGGCAGACGCGGTTGCCCAATGAGGCGCTGGGCTGCAACCTCGAGGCGGCGCCTGCGGATGTATTCGCCGAGTGTCTCCCCCATCCATGCGGAGAAGAGGCGATGAAAGTGAAACGACGAGAAGTTGGCGACAGCGGCGAGCGCATCCAGCTCCAGCGGCTCATCGAGATGCCGGTCGACGTGGTCGAGCACGCGATGCATGCGGGCGACGTACTCCAGGCGGCTGTCGCCGGACATCGCCTACCTCGGGACGCTCAGGCCGTAATACGAGCACCTCACCAGGCCTGGTCTGCGTACGTAACCCACGCCGACAGCCAGCGTGCTGTTCAACCGCGCGAGCCCAGGTGCGCCGGCAACGAAGGTGGCGTGCTGGACGACGTCGTACATCACGTCGCCTGATGGGTTCCGCACCGGAGGCGTCGCGAGACCGGCGTGGCGGTTGACGATCGGTCCCTCGGAGCCGGTGATCTCCGCGTGAGCGTCCAGCTGGTACAGGCCGTTTCGGAGGTAGGTCGGGTAGTGCCAGCCGCGCCACCTGCCGGCGAGGATCCCGCCTTGCACGTCACCGACGCTCGTGGCGAAGCCGGCGCCCTCCTGGTCGCCGAACGGGCGCACCACCTGATAGTCCGGATACTCCCAGCGAGCAGTACCAAGCAGCTCGAGGGTTGGCGCTCCGGCCGGCGCCTCCGCCGGCTCCCCGGCCGGTGCGGCGGAGTAGTACCGAATGCAAGCCTCCTCATCGGCGAACCGGCCGATTCCAAAAGCCAGTGTCGAGTTGAGCCAGGCCAGCTCCGCCGCCCCCGTCCAGAACCGCATCCAGTGGGTGACCGACCGCGCCTCGGGGTGGCCCGGGACCTGTAAGCCGTAACCTGCGGCACGGGTCGCCACCTGCTGCCCGGACCCGGTCTCGATGAGGCCGTGCACATCGGGAAGCAACGTTCCATCGGCTCGCCAGCGCGGGAACTGCACGAGCCGGTACGAGCCGGAGAGCCGCTCCCCCTCCACACGGGCAGGCTTGCTGTACGCATACGCCTGCCCTTCCGAGTCGGGTCCGAAAGGCATCACGCGAACGAACTCCTCGTACGACCACCGGGCTTCGAACAGCGCCGTCAGCCGAACCGGCACCGGCACCGGCTCAATGTCGATGTATCCGCTCACCAAGCGCGGCTCAGTACTCGTCGTGCCGCCGCCACCACTCGTAGGGCGCAGTCTGCGGGTATCCGGCCGGAGAGTCCTCCCACGTTTCCTGCCGCCCGAGCGGCGTCAGGTCGAGGAAGGTCCAGACCGGGCCGAGCGCTTCGACCCCGCGTCCAGTTGTGAAGTAGGTGCGCAAGACTTTGTCGCCGTCGCGCAGGAAAACGCTGAGACCGAATGTCTCGCCCTGGTCGGTCGAGACCCCGAAATCCTTGTTGAAATCGCTGCCGGCTGATGAGTACCACGGCTCTTTCCAGCCCATGCGCTTCTTGTATGCGTTGATGCTGGCCAGTGGTGCGAGGGATACCAGGGCAAAAGACGTGTCCCGAGCACGCAGGTGCGTGAGATCTCCGAGGTTGTCGACGAACATCGAGCAGCCTGGGCAGCCGGCCGACGGCCATCCTTCCACGCCGGGGGCGAACATGAAGTGGTAAAGGACGAGCTGGCGGCGTCCGTCGAACAGATCGAGGAGACGAACCTTGCCATCGGGCCCCTCGAAGACGTAGTCCTTGTCAATCTGAACGGCCGGCTGGCGCCTGCGCTCGGCCGCAAGGGCGTCGCGCGCACGGGTCGCCTCCTTCTCCTTGGCGAGCACCTTCTCGTGCGCCGCCTGCCATTCTTCGAATGACACGATCGCGGGTGGTTTCATTGTTCCTCCTTTACTCGTGCGTTCGTGCGTCTCGCATTTGAGTAAACCACGCCTTGGTGATGACGGGCTCTACGACCGCCTCTTCGTCGTCTGAACGCCGCGTACGCTGGTTCATCAATGGCGCGCATCCATTTCCGGTTGGAGTCGAAGCTGGCGCCTGGCGCGGTGCTCGACGCCTTAACGGACTTCGGGCCTCGCCGGGCCCAGGTCTGGCCGAACATCGACGATGAGCATTTCAAGCTCCACGGCGAGGGCCCCGGCTGGGCCGAGGTGACCGAGGGCAGCTCGGTCGCCGGCGGCGTTTGGGAGCGCGAAAAATACACCTGGGATGCCACGAGCGGCTCTGTTGCTGTCGAGACCATCGATTCCAACACCTGGGGTCCTGGCAGCCGCTGGGACTACAGGCTCTCCCCAACGGCGCAGGGCGGAACCGCCATCGACGTGACCGTCGAACGCCACGGCAAAGGCTTGAAGGGCAAGCTCATCGAGCTGGGGCTCGTCGTGGCAGGCACGGGGATGCTCCGATCGCAGATGGAGCAGGCCCTGGCGCGATCGGCGGGATAGACGTCGGAGGATCCGACCGACCTTCATCGGCTCAATCGTCACCGGATGAGTTGGACACGGGTCACTTCGGGCAGGCCCCGCGCGATCTCGGACCACGACTCTCCCTTGTCGGTCGACGCGAAGAGGCGTCCATCTTGGGTGCCGAACGCCGCCAGCGAACCGTCGGGAAAAGCATCGAGGCACAGGCTGTCGATGTTCGGCTTGAACCACTCGGCCACACCCTGGGTCGAGCGCTCGAACGAGCGACCTTCGACATCGCTGCGATAGATCGCGCTGTGACCTCCTCGCGGTCCGTCGGCTGCTGACACGAGGACGGTGTCGCCACAGACCGTGACCGAGCGGCAGTAGCTCCCACGCAGTCCGCCGTTGCTCGAGGTCCAAGTACTTCCCTGGTCCTGACTCACGCTCAGTCCATCGGCGCCGGCCGCATACACGCGCCCGTGACCGGTGGTCACGCGATGAATGTCGGCTTCGATCTCGATGGTCGGCTGCCAGGACTCGCCGTGATCGGAGGACTTCAGGACTCCGCCGACATGGACGTTGACATAGACCGTGTCGCCGTCCTCTGTGATCGATCGCGTGTCAGGCGGCCCTCCCCATGGCGTGAACCATTCCTTGCGCCCGGGTGCGCCGGCGAACGAGCTGACTCGCTCCAGGCCCTTGCCGGCGATGCGGTAGAGGTGCGCGTCCGAAGTTCCGACGATCACACCCGCTCGGGTGTCGGCTATGCAATTGCCTCGCAAGCCCCTCAGGTTGGCGACGTGGAACCACCAATCGACACCCGCCGTGTGCACCACCTCGGTACCGTCCAGGATCGCCCACAGCTCCCAACCTTCGGGCGCGATAGTGCTGACCTCGCGGCCGGCGAACTCAACCTTGAGCAACCGTCCCGAGACATCGAAACGGTGAAGCCCATCCCGGGTGGCGACGAGGATCTCAGCCATGGATGGCCAAAAACACTACGCGATGCCTATCGAGGGACGTTATTGACTTGTATCGCCGGCCGCAGCTCTTGTCAGGTCTGGGTGGTCAGCACCCCGAACAGCCCGTGGCTCTCGTCGTCGATCCCGGCGGTGAAGAAGAGCGAGTTGGTCGGGCCGTTGTTGGTGACTCCCCCGCCGAACGCGATCGCCCACAGGCCGTCGATGGTGATCGGCCGGTTGTCGGCGCTGCGCAGCTGGCCGAGGAACTCGCCGGTCGCGGGGTCCACGGCGTTGATGCGGCCGTCGCCGAAGTTGCCGACCAGCAGGTCGCCGCTGAAGCGGCCGAAGTTCGACGGCGCGATGGCGACACCCCACGGCGAGTTGAGCCGGCCCCGCGTGGCGGCGCGGCGGAGCAGGTGGCCGCTGGTGTCGAAGACGTCCACGTAGCCGTTGGCCGGACCCGAGATGTCGTCGTGGCCGGAGTCATCGCGCTTCGCGTATGTCACGTACAGCTCGCCATTGAGGAGAGCGATTCCAAAGGGTGCGAAGCCGGCGTGGATGCCGGGGTCAGAGAAATTCCCATCTAGAGTCGCAGCGTGAAAGCTCGAGTCGAACACGTCGACGGTGGAGGTTTTGAAGTTTGTCGCGTAGAGGAAGGTGGCGCCGCCGCTGGTGCCGATGGCGAGGCCCTTGTACACGGCGTTTCCATTGCTGGGGACCGCCACTATCGCGTTGGTCGCATCGACGGTCGGGCTCCAGCCGGCGATGGTGCCGCTCTCAGTCGCGAAGATGAACCGGCTCGCGGCGGAGGTGGTGCCGTTCGTGACCGCGAAACCGGATGTCCCGTTGAAGACCGTGCCGGTCGGCGCGCTGCCGGTCGGCGGGATGGTCACTATGAGGCCGAGCTTGGCGCCGGATCCGTTGTAGAGCGTGCTCTTGTCGGTGCCGTTGTCCGAGACCCACCACGGGCTGGTCGGTGAGCGGGTCAAGCCCCAGGCGTTGACCAGGTCTGGATCGGTGGTCGTGGCGAGCCCAGGCACATCCGAGACGAGGTTTGCTTGCGTGTAGAAGTCCTGCGCGGCGAGCGACGGCATCGACGAGGCCGCCGCAAGCGCAACCGCCAGGAGAGGAGCGCCGAGCAGCCGAAAGACACGTACTCGATTCGCGATCATTTAACTTTCCCCCAACCAATCAGTCGCCTTTCCGTTGACTTTTCAGCCTAGGCACCAAAGCGTGCCTCTGTCCAAATTCGTATTCAGTAGCCCCCCGTGGTCCGCGTCGCAAGGTTGTTTGATGAGTTAGGCGACAATCGCGCGATGAGCTCAGAGTTCAAATGGTCGGCGGGTGCCGACTACGAGGGCTATGTCGGCCGCTGGAGCCGGCTTGTCGCAGCCGAGTTCATCGCGTGGCTTGACGTATCGGCCGGCGCGACCTGGATCGATGTCGGCTGCGGCACCGGCGAGCTGACTCGCGCCATCCTGCGCCTGGCGGCTCCAAGCAAGGTCGTATCTCTGGATCCTTCAGAGGGCTTCCTGGACCACGCACGCCTCATGACCAAAGACGCGCGGGTCGAATTCCGGCGTGGAGCCGACCAGGACGTCCGCTCGCTCGGCCTGGTCGCTGACGCTGTCGTCTCAGGGCTGGTCCTCAATTTCGTGCCAGATCCCATCGAGGCACTGCGTGCGGCCGCTGAAGTGACGGCGGCGGGAGGTCTGATCGGCGCTTACGTTTGGGACTACGCGGAGGGGATGACGATGATCCGTCATTTCTTCGACGCCGCCCTCGAGGAGGATCCCGCGGCCCGCAGCACGGACGAAGGGGTGCGGTTCCCAATCTGCGCTCCGGGCGCCCTGAAGTCAGCCTTTGAAACGGCCGGCTTGGCCGGTGTGACCACCAGACCGATCGATGTCACTGACACATTCGCAAATTTCGACGCGTACTGGACGCCCTTCACCAGCGGCCAGGGACCCGCGCCGGGGTACCTCGTATCGCTTCCAGCCAACCGTCAAGCGGCGCTGCGAGAGCTGGCGCGCAACCGCCTTCCGATCGCCCCCGATGGCACGATCACCCTCACCTGCAGGGCGTGGGCAGTCCGCGGCCGAAAGGTGGCTTCCGAGTAGGAATCTCAGTACCTACGTCCGTGGTCGAACACGTTGATGAGGGTGCGCCCGTCGAGGTACCGGTGCAGGTTCTCGATGAAGAGGTCGACCAGGCGGTCGTTCTCTTTCACCACCGTGCTCGCCGAGTGTGGCGAGATGATGACATTCGGCATCGTCCACAGAGGGCTGTCGGTGGGAAGCGGCTCACTTGCGAATACGTCGAGCCCGGCGCCTCGCAGGCGCCCGGCCTGGAGCATCTCGATCATTGCCTGCTCATCGATCAGCGAGCCGCGCCCGACGTTTACCACGACGGCATGGGCCGGCAGGAGGGCCAGCCGCCTGCGGTCGACAAGGTTCGCGGTTTCCGGAGTTTCTGGCGCCGCAATGACGAGGATGTCGGTTTCGGGAAGCACGGCATCAAGTTCTGCCGCGTCGACAACCCTCTGGACCCCTGGCGGGGCCTGGTTTCCCCCCGTCCTTCGGTGACCGGTCACCTGGATGCCGATGGCGGAGCTCAACGCTGCGATTCTCGATCCGACGCGTCCTAAACCGATGAGCGTCATCCGCGATCCCAAGACTTCCTGGCCGCAGAAACGCTCCCAGTGTCGCTCCGCTTTCCACGCGGTCATCCGCGGCATGTCTTTGGCGAAATGCAGAGCCGTGAGGAGTACGAACTCCGCGAGTGGCTGGGCGTGGATCCCAGCGGCGTTGGTTATCAGCAGCGGTGAGCCGGCCAGGCCCAGGTGCTCGATCCATGGGCCGATTCCGGAGCTGGTCGCCTGCACCCAGCGCAGCCGAGGCGCGCGCTTGAGCAGCTCCTCCGGGCGCTCCCAGTCGAACTCGAATGCGACCTCGGCCCGAGCCAGCTGTTCCTGCCAGCGCTGGCGCTGCTCTTTGGTCAAGGGCCGCGGCGGTCCGTGGTGATCGGCCTCGTAGCGCGTCGTTGGCAGGAGCTCGGGCTCATAGATCAATTCGATCCTGTGCGGCTCGGCTGCGGCGATTCGCTCCACCTGCCGCGGGTCCAGCCAAGAAGCGATCAAGACAGTGACGCGGCTGTCAGGTGCCGGCATCGGCACGACCCTCAGCGGATTGAGCGGCCATCAGCTCGGCCAGCCGGTAACAGAGCCGCGTTCCCGCCCCAAGAGGCCCACGCGGGATGTCACGGTGGGATTGATTCTCATTCCAGTGGCTGCCGGCGATGTCGAGGTGGACCCAGGGCCGTCCCTCGACAAACTCTCCGATGAACATGGCGGCCGTGATCACGCCGGCTTCTCCGTAATAAGCGTTCTTGAGGTCGGCGCTCTGGCTCTGGATCAGCTCGCGGAAGTCCGGGTAGATCGGCAGGCGCCAGACCCGGTCTCCGGCCGCCTCGCCCGCGGCCGCCACCTGCGCCCAGAGCCGATCATCGTTGCTGACGGCAGCCGACGCAGCATGACCGAGGGCGGCCCGCGCGTCGCCGGTAAGCGTTGCCAGGTCGACGATGTGAGTGGCGCCGGACCGCAGCGCATAGGTGATCGCGTCGGCCAGCACAAGACGCCCTTCCGCGTCGGTGTTGAGCACCTCGACCGTCTTTCCGGACGCGCTCGTCCATACGTCTCCGGGTCGTTGGGCGCCGCGGCCTGGCAAGTTCTCGGCGGTCGCGATCACTGCCATCACGTTGATGGGCAGGCGACTCTCGGCCACGACCTGGATGGCGGCCATGACAGCCGCCGCCCCGCCCATGTCGCCACGCATCTTGACCATGGCTTCGTCGGACTTCAACGAGAGTCCGCCGCTGTCGAAGGTGATGCCCTTGCCGACGAGAGCCAGGCTTGGTCCGTCTGTCGCGCCGCCTCGATACATCAGTCTGATCAGGCGCGGCTCCTCATCGGAAGCGGCGCCGACTGCCGCCAGCAGCCTGTAACCGCCGGCGGTCAGAGCCTCCGCCCCAAGGGTCTCGCATTCCAGCCCGAACTTGACCGCAAGCTCGCGAGCGATGGCCTCGAGGCGTACCGGACCCAGCTCGTTGGCGGGGGCATTCTGCCATTCGCGAGCCCTGGCGGTGGCCTCGCCGAGCCGCCTGGAGGTGTCAACCACATGGTCAGGCGCGTCGCCGAAGCCGACCAGGGCGAGGTCGGTCAACACGGATGGATGGCGCCCCGTGCTCCGGCCCCGGCGGTCCCAGCTGCCGGCAACGCACCCCTCGATGACGGGGCCGAGATCCGCAAGACGGAGCGCGCCGGCCCTCAAAACGGCGATCTTTCCGTGGCCGAACTCCCGACCCACCCTCACCATCTCCTGGTGCGCGAACCGGAGCCGGGAGCCGTCCAGCTCAGCAGCAGCCCCAAGACCATATAGAAGGACGCGTGGGCTGGCGATGCCTGCCCGTGCGGGCAGAAGGAGCACCTCGTGGAGGCGCCCGCGATGCTCTCCCGAGGCGGCAAACGCGGCCGCGCCTGGGTCGAGCCCCATGAGCACCTGGTCAGCAGGGGCACCCGACATGACTGGCACCGCAAGCACGTCGGCGGCGACTGATGCCGCCGCGTCGACTTGCGGGACCAATACAACCCTGACGGGCCGGCCTTCTTTCACCAGAAGAATGTATATTGGCGCGGTTTAGATATTTCTCGCCGAGATTTGCCGTCTCGAAGCGGGTTTTGGGGGAGGTGCAGCCGCCTGATGCAGCGACGCAGCACGTTCTTGATAGCCACCCTGAGCATGCTCACGTTTCTCCTCGCCGCCTGCGCGAACGGGAGCTCCACCAACGGCGTGTCGGGCCAGACGCTTGTCGTCGATGACGCCTACACGTGGGACTTCAGCAAGGACACGGACCCCAGTCGGGGCGGCGTCGACTTCGATGCCGATCCGTTCTTCCATGCCATCTACGACAGCCTGCTCACCTTCAAGCTGGGGGATTCCTCGACACCAATCCCGTTGGTCGCCGAGTCCTACACGGTTTCGCCGGACGCCAAGACTTTCACCTTCACGATCCGCAAGGACGTCAAGTTCGCCGACGGAACTCCATTGACCGCCCACGACGTCGAGTTCACATACAACCGGCTCCTGAACCTTCATGACAACCCCGTCTACCTCCTCGACGGGATCTCGTCCATGAAGGCGACCGATGACTACACGTTCGTTCTCGTCTCGTCGGTCCCCAACCCCGCTATCCCATTCATCGTCACCAATCCTGCCCTCGGCATCATCAACTCCACGCTGCTGAAGGCCCACGGCGGGACCGACGCAGCAGACGCTGCCACCACCGACAAGGCCCACGACTTTCTGGGCACGACCTCGGTGGGAAGCGGGCCGTACACGATGGCCTCGGTCACCACTTCGCAGGTGGTGATGAAGGCGAACACCAAGTACTGGGGGCCCGACAAACCCAACTTCGGGACGGTGATCTTCCGGAACGTGGCGGCTGCGACACAGCTGATCGAGATTCAGAGGGCGTCCAACCAGATCGAGCTCAGCCTGTCCGGCGACCAGGCGGTCAGCCTGAAGAGCAACACCAAGCTGACCGTCGACAGCTTCACCTCGCCGAACATCACCTTCGCTTTCTGCAATCGCAAGACCACCCCGTCCTGTGCAAACCAGCATTTCGTCAACGCCATCCGGTACGGAATCGACTACCAGGGACTCGTCAGCGTGGCTGGTGCCGGCGCCACTCAGGCACCGGGCGTGGTCCCGTCGCAGTTCCTCGGCGCCCTCACGCAGGAGCAGGCCGTCAAGCGCGATGTGGCCAAGGCCAAGAGTGAGCTGGCGGCCTCGGGTATCAGCAATCCCACGATCCAGCTCGACTACACGATCAGCAGCACGGGCCTCGACGACTCGCTGGCGGCCAAGATCAAGGCCAACCTGGCAGAGGTCGGCATCACCGTAAACCTCAACGGGCAGCCCAGCTCGATCGCGACGCCCAACTACCGCGGCGCCAAGTACGCGCTGGGCCTCGCGGGCTGGGCACCCGACTATCCGGATCCCAACGACTACCTCGCGTTCCTGCCCGGCCAGCTGGTCGGCAAGCGTGCGGGCTGGCTCATCGGCATGGCACCGGATATCGATGCGCTCGGCGCCAAGGCCGGCTCGACAGCGGACAATGCCGCTCGTGGCCAGCTCTTCGTGCAGCTGCAGATGTTGCTCAACCAGGAGAGCCCAATGCTGCCGCTCATCCAGCCCGGGCAGTCCGTGGTAGCCACGAACAACCTCACCAATGTCATCTACAGCCCGGTCTGGTACCTCGACCTCGCTTCGATCGGCACCCACTGACACACTAGGAGCGGCGCTTGCGAAGCGCCGCTCACAACATCCCCTCATCTTCTTCATCGGGCGACGGCTCGTCGCGCTGGTGTTCCTGTGCCTTGGCGTGAGCGTGATGGCATTTGTCCTTACCACAGTGGTGCCGGGCGATCCAGCCGTTGCGAACCTTGGAGATAGAGCCTCATCCGACCCCACGGCAGTGCGCCTCTACCGAGAGCACTTCGGCCTCGACAAACCCCTGCCGGTCCAGTACTTCGTCTATCTCGGCAACCTTCTTCACGGCGACCTCGGTGAGTCCGAGCAGAGCCGGCGTGCGGTCCGCATCGACCTTGCCGAGTACATCCCGGCAACCGCCGAGCTCGCCATCACATCGATGGTGCTCGCACTTCTGCTCGGCGTGACGCTTGGGGTAATCGCCGCGCTGCGGCGCAACCGGCTCACAGACCAGGTCATCCGAGTGGTGTCTCTCGGGGGTATGTCGACGCCTCAGTTCTGGCTGGCGCTGGTGGCGCTATATGTCTTCTTTTACAAGTTGAACTGGGTGCCCGGCGCCGGCCGGCTCGACGCGATCGTGCTGCCACCGCCCCATGTGACCGGGCTCTTCTCGATCGACGCCCTGGCTGCGGGACAGCTCGACGTCTTCCTGAACACGGTTCAGCACCTGATCCTGCCGGCGTGCGTCCTGGCCGCCTTCAACATGGGCCTCTTTACCCGCTTCACCCGGTCAGCAGTGCTCGAAGTCCTGGAGAACGACTACGTGAGAACCGCCCGCGCCAAAGGGCTGCCAGAGGTGACTGTGGTGTTCCGGCATGTACTGCGAGCCGCCTCGCCGCCGATTGTCACCGTCGTCGGGCTCGCGTTCGGCAACGTCATGACCGGTACGGTCCTGGTCGAGAACATCTTCTCCTGGCCGGGGATCGGCCAGTACTCGTACCGGAGCGCGACCGGGCTCGACTTGACCGCCATCGTGGGGGTGATGCTCTTCGTTGCGATCGTCTACATCCTGGTCAACATGGTCGTCGACATCCTCTACGCCGTCATCGATCCGCGGGTCGGGCTGGCGTGAGCAGCGTCACCGTCCTCAGGCAGCCGGTGGCATCAGCCTGGCGCCGTATTCCTGGCGCCTGGAGGCAACCGCTGACCGTGGTGGGCTTGGTGGTCGTCGCCGCTTGGCTCTTGGTTGCCCTGCTGGCGCCCTGGTTGGCTCCTCACGACCCCCTCGCGCAAGGCTCGAATCTCTACCAGGCCCCCTCGGCCACGCATCTCCTCGGCACCGACGAGCTCGGCCGCGACGTCTTCTCGCGCGTGCTCTGGGGCGCACGGATCTCGATCCCGCTGGCCATGCTGCTGGTGGTCCTGGCCTTCCTGATTGGGGGCACTCTTGGAGGCCTCGCCGGCTACCTGGGCGGCTGGGTGGACGAGCTGGTGATGAGAGGCGCGGACTTCGTGTTTGCCGTGCCCACGATATTGCTGGCGATGGCTGTGGTGGCCGCGCTCGGGCCAGGTTTGTTCCACGCCGTCCTCGCGGTGGTGCTTGTTTCGTGGCCAGGCCATGCCCGGGTGGTCAGAGGGTTGGTGCGGACGATCATGCAGTCCGAGTACGTTGCGGTCGGTCGCTTGCTGGGGTCGCCCACCCACCGCGCGCTCGCCGTCGACGTGCTGCCCAACATCGCCGGTCCTGTGAGCGTTCTGGCCGCCCTGGAGACCGGTAACGCGATCTTGCTGTTGAGCGCCCTGTCCTTCTTGGGCCTCGGAGCGCGACCGCCAGACCCCGAATGGGGCTCGATGGTGTCCACCGGGGCGCAACACTTCGAGGCCTGGTGGATCGGCGTGTTCCCAGGGATTGCGATAGTAAGCATCGTCCTCGCCTTCAATTTCCTAGGCGACAGCCTTCGGGACGCGTTCGATCCGAAGACGATCATCAAGGCCCGCGGAGCGTGACACCGCTCCTCAGCGTCCGTGACCTGCACGTGTGGCTGGATACCGCGCGAGGTCCGCTTTCGATTGTCGACGGCGTCAGCTTCGACGTCGGGGAGGGCCAGGTGTTCGGGCTGGCGGGCGAGAGCGGCAGCGGCAAGACGATCACGGCATTGGCACTGCTCGGACTGCTGCCGGCCGGCGCACGAACCGGCGGGGTGGCGATCATGGCCGGCCGCGACCTTCTGGCGATGCGCACCTCCGAGCGGCGCAGGACCCGCGGCCGTGAGATCGCGATGGTGTTCCAGGACCCCACTTCCTCGCTGCATCCGATGCTCACGATCGAGCGCCAGCTCACTGAGCACCTGCGCTATCAGCTCGGCTTGAGCGGGAAGGAAGCTCATCTTCGCGCAGTCGCTCTGCTCACCGAAGTGCGGATGCCCGATCCCGAAGCGGCCATGCGCGGTTACCCGCACCAATTCAGCGGCGGCATGCGGCAGCGAATCCAGATTGCCATCGGCCTTGCGTGCGAGCCACGCCTTTTGATAGCCGACGAGCCGACTACCGCACTCGACGTGACAGTTCAGGCCGGAATCCTGCGACTGCTGCGCCGGCTATGTAAGGAGAAGAACCTTGCGGTCATCCTGATCACGCACGACCTCGGGGTCCTGTCGGCGCTCGCCGACTCGATCACCGTCATGTATGCGGGTCGGGTGGCCGAGTCAGGCCCTACATCCCAGGTGATGGGACATGCGCGGCACCCATACACCCGAGGGCTCATCGATGCGCTGCCGCACCCGGAGGCACCTGACCGCGTCCTGATCCCAATCGCGGGCGATCCCGCCAGCCCGGAATCAAGGCCCTCCGGATGCGCCTTCCACCCTCGATGCCGATACTCGAGACCGTCGTGCCAGATCGCCATTCCGCCGTTGATCCCGATCGACGATGGGCGCGAGATGGCGTGCCCGGTCGATCCTTTTATGGCGAGCGTGGCGCGTTGAGCCTGCTCGAGCTGCGCGACGTCAAGGTGGTGTACCAGCGCCGCGACGGCACACTCGTGCCGGCGGTGGCGGGCGCCAGCCTGGACGTCGATGCCGGCGAGATCGTCGGCCTGGTCGGCGAAACCGGCTGCGGCAAATCCTCGCTTGCCAAGGCTGCGGTCGGCCTGGTGCCGGTGGCAGCGGGAACGGTCACCTTCGATGGGCGGCCGGTCCATGTCCTCGGCCGCCGCGCCCGCCGGGCCAGCGAGCGGCGTCTACAGCTCGTCTTCCAGAATCCGTATGAGTCGATCAACCCGCGCCGCACCGTGGGCGCCCAGGTCGCCGACGCTTTCGCCATCAGCCACACGCTGCCACGGGAGAGCTGGCGGGCGCGAGTGGACGAGCTGCTCCGCCGCGTGGGACTTCCTCTCAACCTTGCGCGGCGCTTTCCGCACCAGTTGAGCGGCGGACAGAGGCAGAGGATCGCAATCGCCCGCGCGCTCGCGGCGGATCCCGCGATGATCGTTCTCGATGAACCGCTCTCGGCGCTTGATTCGTCGGTGCAGGCCCAGGTCGCAAATCTTCTCGTCGACCTTGCCCGAGACCTGCACGTGGGGATGTTGCTGATCTCGCACGATCTGGCCATCGTCCGTCACGTCGCCCATCGCACCGCCGTCATGTACCTCGGCGTCATTGTCGAGACGGCGCCGACCGCCGGCCTATGGAGGAAGCCGATGCATCCCTATACGCAGGCGCTGATCGATGCCGTCCCGCACGCCGATGGCGCCGGCCATCTGCCGGTGGCGCTGTCAGGTGAGATTCCGGACCCCGCCCGGCCGCCGTCGGGTTGCCGCTTCCACCCTCGATGCCCGCACGTGATGGAGCGGTGTCTCTCCGATGTACCCGAACTGGTGAAACATGGCGGCGACCGCCAGGTCGCATGCTGGCTGCACGAGGAACCGGTCGCCGCGCGTCCGGCTGACGACCTCCGAAGAGTGTCGCGGTGAACCCTAGGTTCGAGCCGGCGGGAACCGGCCGGCTGGCGAAACAGGCGTATCAGCAAGTGCGACGGGAGATCCTCCGCCAGCGGCTGGAGGCCGGCACGATTCTCAATGAGGGGTCGATCGCCGAATCGCTGGGGATGTCCAAGACTCCTGTCCGGCATGCGCTTTACGCCTTACGCCAAGAGGGGTTGCTCGAGGCCGGCCCTCGCCGCCAGCTCGTCGTGCGCAACCTGTCGCCGGTACAGCTCGCTGAGTTGGTCGCTGTGCGCGAGGCCCTCGAACGGATCGCCGTCAGCCATGCGTGCCAGCACATGAACGATGACGATTTCGACTATCTAAGAACTCTGCTTCGGCGCCAGCGCCGGTTTGCTGAGGCCGGTGAAGATGACGACTTCGTCGAATGCGACGAAGAAATGCACATCGCGATCTCGGCGCGATCGGGGCTCCAGCTGGTACCACAGCTGCTGAACCAGCTCCGGGGGTTCGTTCGCCTGATGCAGATGAGGGCGCGGCGCGATCCAGGCCACCTGTTCCGGGTCCTGGACGAGCACGTACGGCTCGTCGACGCGATCGAGCAGCGGGACCAGGAGGGCGCCCTGGCGGCGCTCGCCCAACACCTACACACGACCGAGTACATCCTCGCCGACTGAGCTTGGCCGGTGGCCCTAGCGGGTCGCCACCTTGCGCATTGCCTCGTGGATGACGTGTCCGTCGTGCCACTCTGGCTCAGACTCGAGATGCTGCAGCAAGCGCTTGTACTCACCGTCCATCTCCGGGCTGTCCGCGTTTTTCTTGTACGACTGCTCGCTGTCGAAGACGACGCAGAGCCAGACCTCGTTCGGGTTCTCGGTGCTGCGAAAGACCGTGAGGTATTTCCAGCCTTCTGGCGGCGACTCGTCGAACTTCTCCATGTCCGCCGTCAGCTCCTTTTCGTGCCCGGGCTTGACGCGGTATTTGGCGATCGTGCCGAATCCCTGTGACATCGTCCTAAACCTCCAGCCGAAGATGGCTCGATTCTAGACGCGCCGGCTGGTTCGACGAAGCCGACGCTGGACCGAGCTCAGCCGGCGACCTGCACCCGCTTCAGGCCGGTTACCGAGAGGATCTGCTCCTCGCCGAGCGAGTCCTCATCCAGCAAGGCGCGCGCGAGCGCGTCGAGCCGGTTGCGGTTCTCTGTCAGGAGCCTCATGGCTTCGGCAAAACACTCATCCGCGATCCGCTTGATCTCGAGGTCGACCTCCCTGGCGGTCGCCTCGCTGTACGGACGCACCATGGACAGCGCGTTGCTCTGCCCATCTTCGGCGAAGGCGAGCGGGCCGATCTTGGCGCTCATTCCCCAGCGAACGACCATCTCGCGAGCGATCATCGTCACCTGCTGGAGGTCGTTCGCAGCACCGGTGGAGACGACTCCATAGATGAGCTGCTCCGCGCCGCGCCCGCCAAGCGCTCCGACGATTCGAGCCCGCAGGTAGTCCTCCCCGTAGTTGAAGCGATCGTCGATCGGGCTCTGAACCGTTACCCCCAAAGCGCCGCCATGGGGGATGATCGTCACCTTCCTGACCGGGTCTGCACCCGGAACCAGCAGCCCCAGCAGCGCGTGGCCCGACTCGTGATAAGCGATGCGCTCACGGTCCGACTGCGAAAGCATCAGGTGGCGCTCGGTGCCGAGAAGGATCCGGTCGATCGCCTCATAGAAGTCGGCCGACGTCACGACCGTTTCGGCCTTTCTTGCTGCACCCAGGGCTGCTTCGTTGACCAGGTTGCGCAGGTCGGCTCCCACCAGGCCGGGGGTCCGGCCTGCGATGTCGTCGAGATCGACGTCCGGACCGAGGGGAACATTGGCAGCGTGGATTTTCAGGATCGCGGCCCGGCCCCGTCGGTCTGGCGGCTGCAGGGTGACGCGCCGGTCGAATCGGCCCGGCCGGGTGAGGGCGGGGTCGAGAATCTCGGCGCGGTTCGTCGCGGAGAGGACGATCACACCGGTGCCGGGCTCGAACCCGTCCATCTCCGTGAGGATCTGGTTGAGCGTCTGCTCCTGCTCGTCGTTGCTGCCGAGGCGGAGGCCCGAGCTGCGGCTCCGGCCGATGGCGTCCAGCTCATCGATGAAGATGATCGCCGGGGCAGCCTTGCGGGCCTTGTCGAACAGGTCACGAACACGTGACGCGCCAACGCCGACGATGGCTTCCACGAACTCCGATGCCGACTGGCTGAAGAACGGAACCTTCGCTTCTCCGGCAACGGCGCGTGCCAGCAGCGTTTTGCCCGTTCCGGGCGGCCCGATGAGTAAGACGCCCTTGGGGACCCGGCCGCCGAGTCGCTCGTACTTTTGTGGCTCCTTCAGGAAGTCGACGAGCTCCTCCAGCTCTTCTTTGACCTCATCGATTCCCGCGACGTCGGCGAAGGTCGTTCCTGGCCGTTCCGCATCGTAGACGCGCGCGCGGCTCTGGCCGAACGAACCGAGGAGGCCGCCGGCGCCGGCGCTCGCCGAGCGTCGAATCAAGTACATCAAACCGAAGACGATGAGCAGGGTCGGTCCGAAGCTCAGGAGGAGCTGCTCCCAGAAAGGAATTGGCGGGTTTTCGGGCTTTGCATTGATGGTGACCCCGTGCTGCTCGAGGAGGGGCTCGAGGCTGTCATCAGCAAAAGATGGGCGCTGCGTCGTGAAATGAGTCGCCTTTGTACCGGTGCCGGGCTCTTCGACAGCGGCCTTGGTGACGCCGGTTATGGCATCGCCCGTGGTCGTGACAGTGACCACGTTGTCTGCGGCGACCTGTTGCTTGAAAACGTTGTAAGGCAGAGTGATAGTGGTCGGCTGCGCGGGCGCCAGCAGTATGTTCGTGATGAAGAGGTTGGCCGCGAGCAGGACCAACAGGGTTATCCAGAACCACCTCAAACGCAGTGGGTTCGGCGGTGGAACCGGGGCTTTGGCTGCACCGGACGGCCTGGGCGCGGTGGGACGTGCCGGTCCCGGGGCGGCAGCCATCAGCGATTGGAATCCCAGTAGTGCCGCCAGGCTGATCTCAACTTGTCCCCGCGGGGAACCCTACGCCGCTCGGGATTCGGGCGTCAAACGCCACCGGCCTGAAACGAAAGAACGCTTCAACGGTGTGGTCGCCAGCGCCGGTGTCGGTCGCGCATGCCCTCCCCGCGGATCAGTTCCAGGCGAGGTCTCGGGCCGTCGGTGCGTCCCGATGGAGGCTTCCTGCTGCCGCGCTGGAACTGCACCGGCCACTCGAGCCGATGCTCCTGGTCAGCAGCCGCGTGCAGCGTCCACGCCGGGTCGTACAGGTGGGCGCGCCCGAGGGCGCAGAGGTCCGCGCGGCCGGCGAGGATGATCGTGTTCACGTCGTCGTAGCCGCTGATGGCCCCGACGGCGATGGTTCGGACTCCCGTCGTATTCCTTATACGGTCGGCGAATGGCGTCTGATAGCTCCGGCCAAACGCAGGTGTCTCCTCGGCGACGGTCTGCCCTGTCGACACGTCAACCGCGTCGACGCCGTGACGGGCGAAGGCGCGGGCCACCTCCACGGAATCGCCTGCGCTCAACCCGCCTTCGTGCCAGTCCGAAGCCGATACACGCACCGTCATCGGCTTGGCGGCAGGCCAGACCGAGCGGATCGCATCGAAAACCTCGAGCGGATAACGCAGGCGATTCTCGAAGCTTCCGCCGTACTCATCGCGCCTTTGATTCGTGAGCGGCGATATGAAGCTCGCGAGCAGGTAGCCGTGCGCGCAGTGCAGCTCGAGCAGGTCGAACCCGGCCCGTTCAGCCATATGCGCTGCAGCCACGAACTGATCGCGGACGAGGTCCATGTCGTCCCGACTCATCTCGCGCGGGACCTGGCTGACCGGTAGGTAGGGCAGCGGTGAGGGGGCCATCAACTCCCAGTTGCCGTCCTCCAAAGGCTCGTCCATCCCCTCCCACATCAGCTTGGTCGAGCCCTTGCGGCCCGAGTGGCCGAGCTGGATCCCGATCTTGGCCGGGCTGTGCCGATGCACGAAATCGACCAGCCGCGCGAACGCAGACTCGTGTTCCGGCATATACAGACCGGCGCAGCCGGGAGTGATCCGTCCTTCACGCGAAACGCAAACCATCTCGGTCATCAGCAGCCCGGCGCCTCCCAGCGCCTTGCTGCCCAGGTGCACGAGGTGAAAATCGCCGATCAGGCCGTCAACGGACGAGTACATGTCCATCGCCGAGACGATCACGCGGTTTGCCAGCTCGAGCTCCCGCAGCTGGATCGGCGCGAACATCGGCGGCGCCGGCTCTTGGCTGTGATTGAACCAGCGCTCCACTTCGGAGACGAATTCGGGATCGCGCAGCTTCAGGTTTGAATACGTGACGCGGCGGCTTCGGGTGAGCAGGTTGAAGGCGAACTGAAGCGGCTCCTGCCGCATGTACTGCGAGATGTTCTCGAACCACTCGAGGCTCGCCTGGGCCGCGCGCTGCGCGCTCTCGACGACCGGCCGGCGCTCGGTTTCGTAAGCGACGAGCGCCTCATCCACAGAGCCGTTCTCGTGAAG
>VBIU01000247.1 GCA_005880945.1 Chloroflexota bacterium
ATGCACCCCGAAAACCGAAGACGCTAAGGCGCTGCCTGGCGCTCGTATGCGACGAACGCTACGCGCTTGCTGTCGGGCGCCCAACTCGGAACATTGATCGTTCCCTGCCCTCCGAAGAATTCCGGCGTCACATCACGCACACTCCGATCGCGCAGATCCATCAGCCGGAGTTTCACCTGTCGGCCGAACGGATGGTCCTGTCCCTGATCTTCGACGAACGAGAGGAACACCAGCCAATGCCCGTCGGGCGACGGATGGGGAAACCAATTCGCGTACGCGTCGTTGGTCAGCTGCTCAGGCTGGCTGCCGTCCGGCCGCATGCGCCAGATCTGCATGCGCCCGCTGCAGAAGGAGTTGTAATAGATGAAAGCGCCGTCGGGCGAGTAGTCGGGTCCGTCGTCGAGCCCCTTGCACGTCGTGATGCGCCGTTCGTCCCCGCCGTCCACGGAGATCGTGTAGATGTCGAACTCGCCGTCGCGGCGGCCGACGAACGCCAACGTCTTTCCGTCCGGTGACCACCCGTGCCAGAAGCTCGGCGCTTTGGTCGTGATGCGTTTGGGGGTGCCGCCCGCGATGGGCAGCGTGTATACGCTGGACGTCAGCCAATCCTCTGTCGGTTCGTGACTGATGACGAGCGACTTGCCGTCCGGGGAGATGCCGTGGTCGTTGTTGATGCGCGGCGTGGCGAGGCTGACGGGGAGCTCGGCGAGCTGACTCGCGCCGGCAGTGAGGCGATAGAGTCGCCCCTCGCTGTTGATCAGGAAGTAGCGGCCGTCACGGGACCAGTTAGGGGCTTCGAAACGCCGGTCGGCGCTGTAGACCGTTTCGATCTTTCCGCTGGCGATCTCGACGGTTTTCAGAAAGCTGCGGATCGTGGTGTCCTGCGCGACGAGAGCGACCAGGAGGAGCACCATCCGCCGTGTCAGAACTCTAGCGCGTGCAAGTATTCAAAGTTCGCGCGGGCATCCGCCATATCCCCGCCCGAGTCTTTCGCCGTCTCCTGCTCCACGTACGCCGGCTTCTGTTCGAGGTGCGGCACGGCCGCCAGGAATCGCTTGAAGTCGAAGATGCCCTTTCCCAGCCCGGTGTCGTGCGAGCGATCGGCGACCGCGTCTTTCAGATGGAAGAGCCAGAAGCGATCCGGATACGTCTGCAGATACTGCATGGGATCGCCGCCGCCGATCAGCATGTTGCCGACGTCGAGTTGGAGCCGCGTGACCGTGGGATCGAGGCGGTTGATGAAGACGTCGAACGGGATCTGCCCGTCGATCGGCTTCTGGTGGTAGGCCTCGTTATGGAAGGCCAGCCAGATGTCCGCTTTCCGGGCCACCGCCCCCGCCGCGTTGAAGCGATCGGCCCACTCGCGCCAATCGTCGAGTGTCTGCTTGGTCCAGTCCTCGAAATCGGGGACGACGAGATACTGGTGGCCGAGCAGCTTCGCCGTTTCGAGGCTGCGCTCCCACCCGACGAAGATCGTCTCGGCCGACATGTGACACGAGGGCGCGCGCAGTCCTTCGTTCTTGAGCGTCGCCGCCACTTGCGCGGGCGTGCGACCAAAGAGATTGAACGACCACAGCAGCTCGACGTCGGTGTATCCGATCGCGCGGACCGCTGCGAGTGTCCGCTCGGGATTCTCCGCCATCGCGTGACGGACGGCGTACGTCTCGAGCCCGATCCGATCCAGTTTCTTCGCTGCGCCGAATGGTGAGCGGGCCAGGATGCCACCAGCGGCTGCCGCACCCACCGTCTGAATGAAGTCGCGTCGTTTCATGCCCCCAAAATACGGGTCGCTGAACATCTCGGCGAGCCATATCATATGCGGCATGATCACCCTGCTCGCATTCGTCGCCATCGTCGCCGGTGTCCAGGACAGCGCGCTCGCCGTCATCCCTCGACCCGTTCACATGACGCGCGGCACCGGGACCTTCGTACTGTCGGCGCGCACCGTCATCGTCACCGATCGCGCGACGCGCGACATCGGGTATCAACTGGCCGATTGTTTACAACCCGCAACCGGCTATCGGCTCTCGGTGGGCGCCGCCGGGGCGGGGGGCAGCGCGCGAACCATCTCGCTCGGCATCGATCCGACGCTCTCGCGCCTCGGCGAGGAAGGCTACCGCCTCTCCGTGACGCCGGCGCGGATCACGATCCGCGCATTCCGTCCCGCCGGCGCGTTTTACGCCGTCGAGACGCTGCGCCAGCTCTTGCCGCCGGACATCTTTCGCGCCGCGCCCATCGGGGGCGCGGGCGTTTCCTGGACGGTGCCCGCGGTAGCGATCGAAGACTGGCCGCGCTTCTCCTGGCGCGGCGCGCACCTCGACGTGTCGCGCTCG
>VBIU01000107.1 GCA_005880945.1 Chloroflexota bacterium
CATCGAGAAGACGGCGGTGCTCAACCGCGACGACCCGAGCTACGCGAAGCTGTCGCGCCGGCCGATCGCGCGCCGCTGGTCGTATGGGCTCACCACGGTCGCGGACCTCCACCCGCTGGACCTCAGCGTGAGTGGGTCCGGCTCGCATTTTCGAATGAAGACGCCGCTGGGCGAGACCGAGGTCACGCTCGTCGTGCCTGCGCGTTTCAACATCTATAACGCGCTTTGCGCAGCCGGGGTCTGCCTCGCGCTCGGAGTGCCGCTGGATGCGGTCGGCACCGGCCTCGCCGGATTTGAGGGCGTGCGCGGCCGGCTCGAGCCGGTCGACCTGGGCCAGGATTTCCGCGTCTTCATCGACTTCGCGCACTCCGCCGGCGCGCTTGCCAGCGCGCTTGCCGAGCTGCGGCCGTTCACGCCAGGTCGCTTGATCGCGGTGTTCGGCTCGACCGCGCGTTCCGATCACGACCGGCCGGGAATGGGCCTGGCGGCGGCCGAGTTCTCCGACTTCTTCGTCATCACGACGGACGATCCTCTGAGGGAGGATCCCGCCGAGATCGCCAGAGACGTTCAGTCGGGGGTCGTCGGCAAGGTCCCCGGACGCGACTACGAGGTGGTGATCGACCGGCGAGCGGCGATTCGCCGTGCCATCGGGATCGCACAGAAGGGGGACTGCGTGCTGCTCGCGGGCAAGGGCCACGAGCGCTCGATGCTCACCGCGTCCGGAGCCGAGCCCTGGGACGAGCGCGCCGAAGCAGAGGCTGCGATTCGTGAAAAGCTGGGCCTCGGCCTGACTCGTTAGCAGCGAGCCCGCCGCCCACCATTCTCACGATCTCCACCACGTCGCCTTCACCGAGAATCGTCGACGCATACTCGCCTTTCTCGAGGATGGCTCCGTTCCGCTCCACCGCCACCGCGCGTGGGTTGACTTCCAACGCCTCCAGGTAGGTGAGCAGGGGAGTCGGTCCATCGAGCTGGACGGGCTTGCCGTTGACCTGGAGGCCGATCATTGGAAGAGCCGGATCGCCGCATAGCCGGCGGCGCCCGCAGCGTGGCACTCCGCGATTCGCTCCTCGGTGACGCCTCCGACGGCGAGAACCGGTATGCGCAAGGTGCGCGCGACCTCACTGAGCGCGCCGACTCCTGCCGGCACCGAACCGGCGTGGCTTTCACTCCGCCATACCGGCCCGAAGATCACGAAGTCGGCCCCGGCGCGCTCGGCCTCCACGGCCCCCTGCAGCGAGTGCACCGAGCGGCCGATGAGCCGTTGACCGAGCAGCATGCGCGCGTCGCGGACGGCAATCTCAAGTTCAGGAAGGTTCACGCCCGCCGCACCGGCGGCCAGAGCGATGTCGCAGCGTGAGCTCACCAGTACAGGCACCGGCGATGTCCCGACCAGGTCCTTCGCCTCGACTTCGAGAGAGTGAGCGTCGAGAAGCGGAGCGCGGAGCTGGAGGATGGTTGCACGCGCTGCCGCATGCATCCCAGCGCTCGCACTCGCGACCAGGGCCATCGCCGCGGGCGTTATGAGACTGGTCGCGAGACGCCCTCTGTGGGTGAGCTTGCGCTTGCCTGGGTCCGCTTTGGGATGCGGCCGGCGATGTACGCCTTGCGTCCAGCCTCGACGCCACCCTTTATCGCCTCGGCCATGAGCGCCGGGTCGCGGGCCAGCGCAACAGCGGTGTTGACCAGGACTGCGTCGGCGCCCAGTTCCATCGCGAGGGCAGCGTCCGAAGGCGCGCCGATACCCGCGTCGACCACCACGGGCACTGTCGCCTCCTCGACGATGATGCGGATCTGCTCGAGGGTCTGGAGACCCTGGCCGGAACCGATGGGCGAGCCGAGCGGCATGACAGTCACCGTGCCCAGCTCCTCGAGCTTTTTCGCGAGCACCGGGTCGGCGTTGATGTAGGGCAGGACCTTGAAGCCTTCGCCGACGAGGATGCGAGCCGCCTTCAACGTCTCTTCGGGGTCGGGGAAGAGGTAGCGCGGGTCCGGAATGACCTCGAGCTTGACCCAGTCCGACAGGCCCATAGATCGCGCGAGCCTCGCGATCCGGATCGCCTCCTCCGCCGTCCGGCACCCCGCCGTGTTGGGCAGGATCCTGTAGCGCGTCCAGTCGATGAGGTCGAGGATGGTCTTCTTTTTGGGATCGTCGAGGTCGAGCCGGCGGAGCGCCACGGTGACGAGCTCGCAGCCAGAAGCCTCCAGGGCGGCGAGCATCGCGGCATCGTCTGCGTACTTGCCGGTGCCCAGGAAAAGCCGGGATCGGAGCTCGACGCCGGCGATCACCAACCGGTCGACGGCCGCCACGGTCTGCATAAGACTCAGCTTAGACGGTGCTGCGCGCCCCCCTCTCCCCCTGGGGGGAGCAATCAATATGGCCCATCCTTACCGCCGCTTCTGCGCGCAGGGTCAGGGAGCGGGGCGTTAACCTGCAGGACCCGCTACCGCAGACCGGGGTCGTTTACGGCAGGTCTTGCTGGACGACCAAGGTCCTGTCGCGCCCGTAGGTCAGCCGCTTGACCGCCTGCGCCACCGGGAGCCAGACCAGCTTGTCCACCTCGATGCCGGGCCGGAAGCGCCCGCCGCGCACCTCCATGACCCAGTAGCACGCGACCTTGTCGCGGCCGCGGCGATCGACGTATGCGGTGCAGCCCAGAGGCCGGCGGAGCTCACAGCGAAAGCCAGTCTCCTCCCTGACCTCGCGCAGCGCGCAGTTCTCGGGGCTCTCATCCGGCTCGACCTTGCCCTTCGGAAGTGTCCAATCGTCATAGGCAGGGCGGTGGATGATCGCGATCTCTGTCTCGTCGGAGGGGCCGATCCGGCAGACGACGCCGCCTGCCGCCCTGATCACATTCACATCGGTCATTTCCAGGATCTTTGTTGCCACTGTTGCTCCTTCGTCTGCTGAAACGCCGTGCTCAGTCGTCTTTTTGAATCGATGCGGTGGTGAGAGTCTAGCCTGAGGTCCACTTCGCCGCCATAGTTTTTGGCGAAAGGCTAGCCGCGCAGCCCCGCAGTGTGGAGGATTGCGAACGCAACCCATGCGATGAGGGCCGCCGATGGGATCGTGACGATCCACGCCGCGGCGATGTTTGCCCCCAAGCCCCAACGCACAGCCGTGAGCTTTCTGCTCGCGCCCGCTCCCATCACGGCGCCGGTAATCACATGAGTGGTGCTGACCGGTAGGCCGATGAATGTCGCGCCCTGGATGACGCTCGCTCCCATTAGCTGCGCGGCCATGCCGGTCGCCGGCTCCAATTTTAGGATGCTCCAGCCCAACGTTCGGATGATCCGCCAACCGCCGGCATAGGTGCCGAAGGCGATTGTGACGGCAGACAGTACCACCACCCAAAGTGGAACCTCAAAGTGGGTTAGGTCGCCCGAAGCGATCAAGGCGAGAGTTATCGCCGCCATCGTTTTCTGCGCGTCGTTGGCGCCGTGCGAGTATGAAAGCAACGCTGCAGTGAACACCTGCAGGCCGCGGAACGTACGGTTGACAGGAGCCGGTCGCAATCTGAGCCGGTAGACGATCAACACAACCGCGATCGAAAAGATCGCGGCTGCGAGAAACCCGACCGGTGGCGAGATGACCAAGCTCGTCACTTGCTTGCCCAATGCGGACCACTTGACTCCGTCCAGACCTCCCGCCGCCGCGATGCCGGCGCCACACAATCCGCCGATCAAGGCATGGGTTGAGCTGCTGGGCAGCCCCAGGTACCACGTGATCAGGTTCCAGCAAATGGCACCCAAAAGCGCAGCTATCACGACCACCAAGCCTGGTTTGATGGCCAGCGTGCTCGCAATCGTGTTCGACACCTTGGCCTGGAAGAACACGACGGTCACGACTGCGCCTACCAGGTTGAAAACCGCCGCCAGGCCGACTGCCGCATGTGGGGAAAGAGCTCGAGTCGAAATCGAAGTCGCAATGGCGTTGGCGGTGTCGTGGAACCCATTGGTGAAGTCAAAGAGGACAGCGATCCCGATGGTCACCCAGAGGAGAACCGCCGTCTCACGCATTCTTGATCGAGATCGTCTCCATGACATTGGCGGCGTGCTCGCAGGCGTCCATAGTGGCTTCCAACAGGTCGTAGATGTCCTTCCATTTGACCAGCTCGGACGCGTCGCTCACATTCGAGAACAGCTCACCGATCGCCTCGCGGGTGATCCGGTCACCCTCGTTTTCCAGCCGATGAATCTCCAACCGGTGGGGTTTGAGCTGGGCGAAGCCCTCCAGTCGGTCAAGGGCACCGGCAATCTCGGTCCCGGCCTTGGCCAGGTGCTCTCCCATCGCCTTCGCCGGATCCGAGATCATACGAATCTGGTAAAGGTCGATCTTGTCACCGGTCTCTTCGGCGAGATCGATGACGTCATCCAGGCTTGATGCCAGAAGAAGGATGTCTTCCTGGTCGATGGGCGTCACGAACGTGCTGTTGACGAGGTTGTGGATCTGGTGAGTCGCCTCGTCGCACTGATGCTCGAGATCGCGCAACCGCGCGTGGCGGCTCTTCCCTTCGAGAAGCGACTTGCTCAGCTCGGTCAGGGTTTCGCTGACGAGCTGTCCCTGTGTGCGAAATAGATCGTAAAAGCGTTTCCCTCCCTGGGGTATCAAGCTCAGTTTCATTCACATCCTCCGCACTGAGCCTAATCAGGTCTGGGTTAAGGTGTCGTTAACGCTGACCCTAAGATTCTGGAAATGACCGACGACTTGTTGCTGGAGCTAGGAGCGCGGGTCGAGGGTGCGCTTGCCAATTCCTTGATCGCTCTGGATCGCCGGGACCTGATGCTGGCGGACAACATCGTACGTGGAGATGTTGAGGTCAACCGAATCCGCTACGAGATCGAAGAGCAGATTACTACGCAGTTGTCAGGCAGGGAGGCAAACGAAACCAGGTGGATGGTTGCCGCCCTGTACGTGATTTCCGACCTGGAGCGAATGGGAGATCACGCGGAGGGCATCGCAAAGGTGACCCTTATGCTGGGGCCCAACCCCTCGCTACAAGTGCCGGCCGTGATTGGCGAGATGGGTGCTCTGACCACCTCCATGGTTCACCGCACCCTGGCTGCTCTTGGCAAACGCGACGTCAAGGCGGCTCGCGTGCTCTGTCGGGAGGACGACGACATCGACTCGTTGTATGACCGCGCCTACCAGGAGCTGATCTCGGCGATGGTTTCCGACCCCAGGCACATCACTGAGGCGACATACATGATCTGGATCACCCACAACCTCGAGCGGATTGCGGACCGAGCCACCAATATCTGCGAAAGGGTTATCTATCTGGTAACGGGCCGCGTGGAGGAATTGAACGTCTCCAAGTACTGACGTCGGCCGCACCCGAGTAGTGGTGATCGGTCCTCTGGCGAAAACGGCCACACAATTGAAGGGCCTCCTTGCGTCGGAGGACGTAGACGTGACGTGGCACCGGCAGTCAAGCGGGCTGCTTCGAGAGCCTTCAGCGGATGCAATCGTGCTTGATGGGGCCGACCTTGCTGACGCAACGGCCCGAGTCCGAAGGGCGACGGCGGCACCGCTGTTGGTTATCGGCTCTAACGAGCACGTGGCTGCGACCTGCCTCGCGCTAGGAGCAGATGCCTGGTTGTCAGCTTCGAGTTCTCCGGCATTGGTTTGTGCTCAGGTACGAGCCCTTGTCAGAAAACGCGTTGCAGGGCGAGGGGATGCAGTAATCGAGGTTGGTCGCCTGAGGCTCAACCCTGGTGCTCGGCGCGCTGAGGTTGAAGGCCGCGAGCTGCAGATGACCCCTCGTGAGTACGACCTGCTCAGAGTCCTAGTTGAAAACCGAGGTGTGGTTTTGAGCCGAGATCGCATTCTGGCCGGCGCCTGGGGCTCGCGGTTCGTTGGCGAACCGAAGACGGTTGACGTGCATGTCGCGTGGCTGCGACCAAAGCTGGAGCAGAGCGGGATTCGGGTGACAACATTGCGCGGGGTCGGCTATCGTCTCGACGTGCTTGACGATAGGCGAGCGCGTGTCGTGTTCGCTTGCGTGCATAACGCGGGTCGCAGTCAGATGGCCGCGGCGTTGTTCAATCGCCACGCTCGCGGTCGGGCTTGGGCGGATTCGGCGGGGACGCAGCCGGCGTCACATGTTCACCCAGAGGTCGTTGAGGTTATGCGCGAGATTGGAATCGACCTCGCCGGCGCGACTCCGCGGCTGCTGACCACCGGTCTCGCCGCGGGTGCGGTTCGGGTCATCACCATGGGGTGCGCTGAAGAGTGCCCTGTGGTGGATGCCCCGATGGAAGACTGGAGCCTTCCGGACCCGGCGGGTCAGCCCATCGAGGCGGTCAGAGGAATTCGCGATGACATCGACCGTCGTGTTTTGTCGTTGCTATCGGAGTTGGGAGTCTGAGCCGTCAGGTATTTTTGATGGAGATCGTCTCCATGATTTCAGCGACTGATTCGCACTCGTCAAGAGTGGATTCAAGGAGAGCGTAGAGGTCTTTCCACTTGATCAGGTCCGCAGGAGTTTGGTGAGCGCCGGCAAATAGCTTCTGCAGGGCGACCCGTGTGATCGCATCACCATCGTTCTCAAGTCGATGAATATTCTTCAAGACTGGATCGAGCCCGTTGAAGTCCTCCAGCATGCCGAGTGCCTTGGCCAACTCGATGCCTGCTTTGGCGAGACACTCGCCGAACTCCTTGGCGGAGTCGGTGATCGTTGCGATGGCGTACAGCTCGATCTTGTCCGCGACCTCTTCCGCGAGGTCGACGACCTCGTCCAGCGAATGCGCAAGCAGGAGGATGTCTTCAGGCTCCATGGGCGCGCTGAAGGTGCGGTTCGTAAGGTTGTAGATCTCGTGAGTGACGTCATCACACTCGTGCTCGAGTTCCCGAAGTCGCGGATGCCGGGAGCGTCCCTCCAGCAAGGAATTGCTTAGTTCTGTCAGCGTTTCGCTGACCAGCGCGCCCTGACGCTGGAAGAGCTCGTAGAAACGTTGCTCTCGCGGAATCAGGCTTAGCCTCACGCTGTCACCATCCCCTACCTAAGAGTAGGCCAGGGCGGAGATAGGAGCCTTTGCGCAGTCGACTCAAAGGGGCCGGCGATTGGCGACGCCTGGTCGTCGTGGGTAGGCTGGCGGCGTCGCACGGATCTTGTCGATCACGACGACAGTACCCGTACGGCGGGCTTCCGATGGCGATTGATGAACGGCCGTGACCACTCCCCCCATCACCTCGATGGCGCGCGCGGCCGAATCGTTGTCGTCCCCCTCCGTCTTCTGTGCCAGCAGCCTGCCGCCGACCCGGACCAGGCCCAGGCAGAGCTCGGCCAGAACCGGCATCGGCGCCAGCGCCCGGGCGACCGCCACGTCGAAGGCCTCTCGGAAACGCGGATCCTGGCCCGCAACCTCCGCGCGCCTGGCCACGACCTCGATCCCGCGAAGGTCGAGCGCCGCGCAGGCATGAACCAGGAAAGCGGCCTTGTCCTGGTCCGCCTCGATCAGAGTGAGCTCGAGGTCGGGTCGGGCGATCTTGAGCGGGATGCCCGGGAGTCCTCCGCCGGAGCCGACGTCCACCACCTTCCGCGCCTCGCCGAGGTGGTCGACGAGAACAAGACAGTCTTCGATCAAGGCGGCGTCGGGTCGCGCCATGAGGCCGGGCCACGCCGAGATCAATTTTGCTAGCTCAACCAGCTTAGAATCGTTCACGAGATGCCCATCTACGAGTATCGGTGCGAGAGCTGCTCGGAGAAGTTCGACGTATTGACCCGGTTCGCGGAGAGGGACCAGGCGCAGATGTGCCCCTCATGCGAGTCCACCAAGACCCGCGTCCTGGTCTCGAGCTTCGCCTTCGCGGGCACCGGCGAATCGTCCTCTTCACTCGACTTCGGTAGCGGAGAGAGCGCCGGCGGCTGCTGCGGAGGCTCATGCGGCTCCTGCGGCTCCAGCCCGAACTAGCGCACTAGCTTGTTGTACCCGGTCACGTACCGGGTCAACGCCGCCGGCCACATGGAGGTGGGCGGTTGCGACCTCGTCGAGCTGGCTCACCAACACGGAACGCCCCTGTACGTCTACGACGAAGCGACGGTGCGTCAACGCGCGGCCGAATACATCGCCGCGATGGGATCGGCAGGGCAGGTCCTCTATTCCGCCAAGGCTTTTGCCTCGCCCCAATTCCTGCGGCTCGTCGCCGAGGAAGGACTTGGGCTGGACGTGGTCTCCGCAGGCGAGCTCGACCTCGCGCTGAGGTCTGAATTTCCGCGCGACCGGATTCATTTTCTCGGCAACAACAAGAGCCGCCAGGACCTGGATGCCGCGTACCGTGCCGGTGCGACTATCGTCATCGACGGGACGCATGAGTTCGCGCTGCTCAGCGACGTCGTCCCGGACGGCAAACGAACGCCCGTCATGCTGCGCATCTCGCCTGGCGTCAAGCCGGACACTCACGATCACATCTCCACGGGCCAGCTGGACTCCAAGTTTGGCTTCTCGATCGAATCGGGGGCAGCGCGCAAGGCGGTCGAACTTGTCCTCGGGCACGCGCGCCTCGAGCTGGTCGGACTCCACTCGCACATCGGCTCCCAGATCTTCGCTCTGGGCGCATACGAGGA
>VBIU01000046.1 GCA_005880945.1 Chloroflexota bacterium
CTCCTCAGCATCGAGCACCCTCGCCGCCCCTTCCTTCATCGCCTCCTCGGCGTCGACGATCGCGGGCAGCGATTCGTAGTCGACGTCGACCAGGGCGGCGGCGTCCCATGCCGCCGTCTCGGTGTCGGCGATCACCGCTACGACCGGCTGGCCCGTGAAGAAGACCCGCCCAACCGCCAGCGGCTTCTCCGGGCTGGGCGCGCTCAGCTCTGGGATGTCGGCGCCCGTGACGACGTCGACCACCCCGGGCACCGATCGGGCTGCGGCGGTGTCGATGCCCCGGATCCGGGCGCTGGGGAGGTGGCTGCCGACAAGCTGGACGTGGAGCAACCCCGGCAGATCGAGATCGGCGGTGAACCGGATCGATCCGGCCACCTTCTCCCGCCCCTCGAGCCTGCGGTTTCGCGTTCCGATGACGCTCACCGCGCGATCATGCCATGCGCGGCGGGGCGGGGTGGGGCCCTCCGGTCAGGGCGGCCGAAGCTTGACATGGGCCGGTCAATGACGAAAGATGGATCGTGGAGTAGCGGCGGCCGCAGCGGTCGCCACCCCTCGTCGGCGCGCTCTCGCCCCGAAAATCGGGAAGAAGGCGAGGGGGGAGAGGCTTCGCGCCTCAATCCTTTCGTCCTAGGGGGATGCTATGACTCCACTCTCGTTTCGGTTCCTTAAGGTTCTTTCCGTCGCAGGCGCCGCCGCTCTGGTGGTGGTCGCGTGTGGCGGTGGGGGGAACACAAACACCGGCCTCGCCAAAGATCAAACGTACAAGTTCCCGATCCTGGGCGACTTCGGGACGCTCGACCCGTCAATGCTCGACGCTGAGACCGACTCCGAAATAGCGCAGAACATCTTCAACGGAGTTGTGAAGTTCGACAACGAGCTCAACATCGTCCCGGACATCGCTTCCGCAATGCCGACCGTTTCCTCCGACAACCTGACCTACACCTTTCCACTACGCCACGATGTGACCTTCTCGAACGGTGACAAGCTCACCGCCAAGGACTTCATCTACTCGTGGAGCCGGGCGGCGGCAATGCAGGGTGGCTACTCGTACATCATGGGAGCGATCAAGGGCTACGACGTCGTTTCCCAGAACAAGACCGCCGGGGCGGCGCTCGAAGCCAAGCTCGAAGCGAACGACCCCTCGGTCATCCTGTCCGGGCTGACCGCGCCCGATGACTACACGTTGAAGGTGCAGCTCTCTGCCCCCGCCGGCTGGTTCCTATCAGCAGCGGCGCTCGAAGCCACTGTAATGATGGTGGTCGACCAGAAGGCAGTAAAGACCGACTTCGACAACTGGTGGACCAAGCCCGAGACGCTCATCGGCACCGGCGCCTTCAAGATGACGGCGCGGGTTGCGAATCAGTCAGTCGACTTCGCGGCGGTCCCAAATTGGTGGGGCTCTCCCAAGCCGACTCTGACCAAGGTCCATCTGGACGTTCTCCAGAGCGCCTCGTCCGCGATCACCGCATACGAGCAGGGGACCTACGACGCCTACGGCTTCGGCGGCTACAGCAACGCGCCGATTGCCGACATCCTTCGCATCCAGGGCACGCCCAATGAGAAGGACCAGCTGCTGCTTCACCCCAAGGTTCGCACGACCTGGGTGAGCTTCAACATGGTCAGCGACTCATCGCGTCACGCCAAGGGCCCATTCACGCTTGATGGTGGGCAGGCTGCGCATGACCTTCGCCTGGCCTTCGCGCTGGCGATCGACAAGGACAAACTCGTCGATGTCGTTTGCCACAAGATCATCTGCTCGGCAGCGACCGGCGGCCTGATCACGAAGGGCCTCACCGGTTACCTGGGCGACAACGCCGACCCGCTTGCGAAGTTCGACCCCACCAAGGCGAAGTCGCTCCTCAAGGGCGCTGACCCGACTGGCGCCAAGACCGCGCACCTCACCTACGTCTACGACCCGAACAACCCGCTCAACAAGGACGTCGGGGTCTTCATCCAGGACCAGTGGCAGACAAACCTGGGTGTCCACGTCGATCTTCTTGCCGTGGATCACTCGCCTTTCATCAAGGCGCGGCTGAAGGGCGACTATGTGCTGTCTCGCGACGGCTGGCAGGCTGACTACAACCACCCGCAGGATTGGTACGACAGCCTCTGGGGCACCGCCCTCGGCTGCCCGGACGCCAACTGCACCAGTGGTTACGCAACGAAGGCATACGACGACCTTTTGAAGAAGGCCGACCAGGAGCCTTTGGAGCAGGCCGTTCCTGACTACCAGAAGCTCGGCCAGATGCTGATCGACGACGTTGCTTACATTCCGCTCTACTACTCGGTCGGCGCGTTTCTCATCAAGCCCTACGCAAAGGGCGCCGGGACCAACAACTTCTTCGATTACTGGTGGAACCAGATCTCGATCCAGTCCCACTAACGAGTCAGTAAGAGAGGGGCGCTCGCGCAGCTGCGGGCGCCCCTTCGTTCTTATGAAGCACGCGGGTCCTTTGCCGGCAGGAGCAGGCTGCGCGCACCCGACGCCGTATTTCGGTGACAATTTGGGATAGGGGAGTAGGGGTCATTGCTGACACGCGGAACCCTGATCTATATCGGCCAGCGCATAGTGCTGATCGCCTTCACTGTGCTGGCGGTGTCGTCGATCGTCTTTCTGGGCATCCACCGCCTGCCTGGTGATGCTCTGTTCAGCGAGCATCTTCACGGGCAGCAGTACGAGCTCCTGCTTCACCACTATCACCTCGACGAACCGCTGTGGATCCAGTACCGGGATTACTTAACCGGCGTGGTGACGCGTGGCGACCTGGGTGAGTCCCTTGTCAACAAAGGTGTCCAGATCACCCCGCTCGTGCTTCGCGAGTTGACGATCAGCGCCGAGGTGGGCGCATTTGCCCTCATCTTCACGATCGGGCTTGGGCTTGTGCTCGGGGTCGTCGCTGCGGTGCGGCAGAACACGTGGGTCGACTATGTGCTGACCACGACGTCTGTGATCGGCTACAGCATGCCCAACTTCGTCATCGCCACATTCCTCCTGCTGGTATTCGCGGTTTGGCTTGGCAACCAGACAGACGGCGCCTTTTACTATCAGATCGGCGGCGGATGGACTGGAAGCATCGGTCAGATCTGGCTACCGGCATTTGCCCTTGGCTTCCCGTACGCCAGCATCGTGGCACGGCTCACGCGCGCCAGCATGCTCGAGGTCATACGTCAGGACTACATTCGCACGGCGCGGGCCAAAGGATTGAAGGAGACGGTGATCATGGTGCGCCACGCCCTGCGTAATGCCCTGATCCCGGTCACCACCATCCTTGGACCGCTGGTCATTGGGATCATCACAGGCAGCGTCATCATTGAGAACATCTTCGGTATCCCGGGCCTCGGAAAAGAGTTCGCCCAGAGCATCCTGAATCGTGACTACGCCATCGTGATCGGCGTGTTCACGATGTATGCCGCGATGGTCGGCGTGGCAAACCTGGGGGTCGACCTCCTGTACGTGCTGATCGACCCCAGGATCCGCTACTGATGGCAACCGCGGCCGCCGTTGTAGCGAGAGAGATCCCGTCTCCGGAGCAGGCAAGCCTGTGGTCGGACGCATGGCGTCGACTGCGCCGCAATCGGATGGCGCTCATATCAACCATCTACCTGGTGCTGCTCGTCCTGGTGGCGCTGCTCGCCATCTTCTACACCCCGTACCGCATGTCTGCAGTAGGTATCGCGCCCACGTATTCGGGCCCAAGTCAAGCGCATCTCCTGGGTGCCGACGGGGTGGGCCGCGATGTGCTCAGCCGCCTCATGATCGGAGCCCAGATATCGCTCATCGTCGGCGTCGGCACGCAACTGCTCGTCGTGGTCGTAGGGGTAACAGTTGGTTTGCTCGCCGGCTACTACCGGGGCTGGCTCGACTCCGTCGTCACATTCATCATCAATGTCTTCTACGGCATCCCCGACCTGCTGGTCGCGCTGATCCTGGTCTTCCTATTGGGCCCCAGCCTGACCAACATCATCATCGCGATCGTGGTCACTCGGTGGATGGACATGGCGCGCATGGTGCGAGGGCAGACCCTTAGCATGCGTGAGCGAGAGTTCATCGAGGCGGCCCGCGCGAGTGGCGCAAAGCCAGTCAAGATACTGTTCGGCCACATTCTCCCCAATGCACTTGGGCCGATCATTGTGCAAGCGACTTTCGGTGTGCCTGCGGCCATCCTGTTCGAGGCCTTCTTGAGCTTCCTTGGCGTCGGCATTCAGCCCCCGACCCCTTCATGGGGCTCGATGGCGGCTGACGGTATCGCTGCCCTTCGCATCGCACCCCACATTGTCCTGGCGCCATCGATCGCGCTGTCGATCACTCTCATGGCATTCAATTTCTTGGGCGATGGATTGCGCGACGCGCTCGATCCGCGTTCGAGGCGGTAGGGCACCACCTCGTGCCGGCTCCAATTCTGCAAGTGCGCGACCTGCGCACACAGTTCCTGACCGACGGCGGCGTCGTCACCGCTGTGGACGGCGTGAGCTTTGACCTCTTCCCGGGCGAGAGCCTGGGCATCGTGGGCGAATCCGGCAGCGGCAAATCGGTGACCGCTTTGTCGCTCCTCCGATTGGTCCCGGACCCCGGCCGGGTGGTGGGCGGCAAGGTCCTGTTCCGCAACCAGGATTTGCTTCAACTCTCCGACGACGAAATTCGTCAGATTCGTGGCCGCGATATAGCGATGATCTTCCAGGATCCGCAGAGCTCGCTCAATCCGGTCCTGACGACTGGCTTCCAGATCGCCGAGGCGATGCAGGCGCATGGCAAGGCGAAGGCCGAAGCGAACGCACGCACCGTCGAGCTGCTGAAGAGGGTACGCATCCCAGCGGCCGAGAGCCGCGTCAAGGATTTCCCTCACCAGCTCAGCGGCGGCATGCGCCAGCGCGCGATGATCGCGATGGGCCTCGCCAACGCTCCGTCGATCCTGATTGCGGACGAACCGACGACTGCTCTTGACGTGACAGTGCAGGCCCAGATCCTCGAGCTGCTCGGCGATCTCAATCGTGAGCTTGGCGCGGCGATCGTGATGATCACGCACAACATGGGTGTGGTCGCGGGTCTGTGTTCGCGGGTGATAGTGATGTATGCGGGCCATATCGTCGAAGAAGGGCCGGTCGAGGAGATCTTCGAGAGGCCGCAGCACCCCTACACGTGGTCCCTCCTGCGATCGATCCCGCGCGTGGATGCCCTTCGCCACGAACGCCTCCGTTCGATCGAGGGCATCGCCCCCGACCTCCTGCGTCCGCCATCTGGGTGCCGGTTCCATCCGCGCTGCCCGTTCCGCATTGAAAGGTGCTTCACCGACGAGCCAACCCTCGAGGAAGTCGCCACGAACCAGCGCGCCGCATGCTGGGTGACGATGGAGCGGGCCCGCCGAGAGATGCACGCCGACGACCTGCTCGATATCCGGCCCGGCGCGGGCTCGGGAGTTCATCCCGGAGAGCAGATCTGATGGCATCGGCGACCGCCGACCTGCGGCCGTCGGCGAGTCCCGCCGGCGCCAAGCCGCTGGTGCGAGTCGAAAACGTCGTCAAGCATTTTCCGGCAGGGCTCGGACAGTCGGTCAAAGCAGTCGACGGAGTCAGCTTCGAAATTCGCGAGGGCGAAACGCTCGGATTGGTTGGTGAGTCTGGCTGCGGCAAGTCGACACTTGCAAGGCTCGTCACACAGCTCATCCCGGTGAGCTCAGGCAACGTCTACTACGAAGACGTCGAGCTCACCAAGCTGCGCGGCGAGAAGCTGCGCCAACGGCGCCGCCAGCTTCAGATGATCTTTCAGGACCCCTTTGCATCGCTGGATCCGCGCATGACGGTGGGCGACATCATCGCCGAGCCGCTGGACAACTTCGGGGTGGTTCGTGGACGTTCGCGCAACAAGCGCGTGCAAGAGCTGCTGCGCTTGGTTGGGCTGAATCCAAATTTCAACAACCGCTATCCGCACGAGTTCTCAGGCGGTCAGCGCCAGCGGATCGGGATCGCGCGAGCGCTCGCGCTCAACCCACGCCTGGTCGTTTGCGACGAGGCGATATCCGCGCTCGACGTTTCAATCCAGGCCCAGATCGTCAACCTGCTCGAGGATCTGCAGCGCGAATTGAAGCTCACATACCTGTTCATCGCGCACGACCTATCGGTCGTTCGCCACATCAGCGACCGCGTGATGGTGATGTATCTCGGCAAGATCGTTGAGGTCGCGGATAGCGTGAAGACCTACAGCGCACCGAAACATCCCTACACAAAGGCGCTGCTTTCAGCGATTCCCGTGCCTGATCCGAAGATCCAGCAGGGCCGGCGCCTGGTTGAGCTGAAGGGCGAGATTCCATCGCCGCTGCATCCGCCCTCAGGCTGCCGGTTCCATACGCGCTGCCCGATCGCACGCCTGCCGACGCCGTGCGCGGAGACTGAGCCGCCTCTGGAGGAGAAACTTCGGGACCACCTGGCCGCATGCCATTTCTCGTCAGACGTGTAGCGAGCCCTAGTGCCTGATGATCCTGGCGCTGATCCAGAAGTTGTCGTACAGGGCGTTGCCGCCCACGCCCTTCACGTACTGATGGGCGAGGTACTGCTGGATGCCGTAGACCAGGCCGGCGAACACAGTGTCGTGAATTAGCAGCTCACCAGCCGCCCTGTAATCCGCGATCCCGGTCGCGAGCGGCTTTGCGTCAGCTGACCTCACTGAGGTGTCCAGCGAAGGGTTTGAGTAGCATGAGCCGCCCGAGCTGGCTCGTGTCAGGAAGAGGTAGTCGAACCAGTTCTGCGGATGGTCGTAATCGGCTCGCCAGCTCTGCCTGAAGAGCGGGTATGCGCACTTTCCGTTGCGGGTATCGAAGTAGGTCTTCCTGTCGACCTCCACGCATTTGACGGTGATCCCGAGGTTCTTGTGCCACTGCGCCACGAGGTTCACGCAAACCGCCTTGTTGAAAGGATCCGTGTCGTACACGTATCGAAGCCCCTTGACCTTGGTCCCTTTCGGGTCCCAGACCTTGTACTCGGCTTTCGCGGCGTTGGCGTCGAACTTCGTGTTGGTGTCGGCGTTGTCCCCCATATAGCCCTGCAGGCCCTTGCTGATCAGGCCGCCAGTGGCTGGAATGCACGTCGTGCCCTGGTTGCAAACCGCCGCGGCGAGCGCGTTGCGGTCGATCGCCGCGCTGAACGCGTCACGGGCGGCCCTCCCGCCTGCGATGCCTGCAAACGGCCCGGTCCGGATGTTGAAGCCAACCCAGAACGTGAGACCGGCGGGAATCAGCTGCAGCTGGCCCTTCAGCTTGGAGTCCGACGTGTACCGCACCGCCGCGGCCGGCGAGAGGCCCTGGCGCCCATAACCGATGAGGCTGTAGACACCCGACTCATACCTCGCTAGCTGGGCGTCCTGGTCGGGGAGGACGTCGACGTGCACGTGCGTGATCACTCCCGTCGAACCCCCGTACCAGCCTTGGACGGGCTCGAAATCGAGCGACTGGCCGGGTGATCGCGCGGTCATGCGAAACGGCCCGCTGCCGACGAGAGTGTCGGTGTTGGTGAACCAGATGCTGTCCCCGGCCGAGGTGATCACGTTGTGGTCGACGATCCAGAACGGCCAGAGGCCGACGACTGTGTACCAGTAGCCTGAGGCCCTGCTCAGCTTGGTCGTGAACGTGTAATCGTCGACTTTGGCCAGGCCGCTCAGCTTGGCCGTCTTGCCGTCGGCGACGGCCTGGTAGCCGGCGATTGGAGCAAAGAGGCTGGCGTAGTCGCCCTGCTTGGCGGCGGCACGGTGCCAGCTGTAGATGAAGTCATCGGCGGTGATCGGGTCACCGTTGGAAAACTTTGCGTTCTTGCGCAGCTGGAACGTATATGTGAGTCCGTTCGGGGAGATGGTCGGAGGCCCGATCGCGAGATCCGGAACTTCTTGCAGCTTCTGATCGAACTTGTACAGGCCGGAGAAAACGTTGCGCATTATGTCGACGTCCGCCGCCGTAGACATCTGGGCCGGGTCGAGGTCGGCGACGTCCTGTGCGATCGGGAAGCTCAGCGTCTGGTCGTCGGCGAGATCTTCGGACCCCCTGTTGCCACCAGTTGGGAGCAGGAAGACTGCTGCGACCGCAACCGTGGTCAGCAAGAGGACGGCGAGCGCCGCGATCACGGCGATCCGGAGCACGCTCATGTGGTGAGGATGACCTTGCCCGTGCTCTTGCCACTGGCAACGGTGGCCAGGGCTTGCGGCGCCTCAGCCAGCGGCAGCCGCGCTGATATGTGCGGCCTGATCTTGCCGGCCTCGTACAGCTCGACCAGGGCGCGTGCCGCCGGCGCTATGAGCTCCGGAGCACGAGTGTTGTACGCGCCCCAATGGAGGCCGACGACCGAGTAGTTCTTGACCAGAACATGGTTGGTCGCGGCTTGCGCGAAGCGTCCAGACGTGAAGCCGACGATCACGATGCGGCCCTCGAATGCGACGCACTTGGTCGAGCGGTCGAACACGTCGCCGCCGACTGGATCGAAGATGACGTCCGCGCCACGCCCGCCGGTCAGCTTCTTGACCTCTTCGGCGAAGTCCTGCGACTTGTAGTTGATGGCGTGATCGGCGCCGAGGCGCCGGCACACCTCCAGTTTCTCGTCGGTACCGGCCGTGGCGATGACGGTCGCCCCGGCCGCTTTGCCTAGCTGGATCGCAGCGCTCCCGACGCCGCCGGCGCCGGCGTGGACCAGCAGCGTCTCAGACGGCTGTAGGTTGGCGCGCCGGTGGAGGCCGAACCAGCCGGTCTGGTAGGTGAGGGTGAACCCGGCGGCTTCTTCGAAGGGCATGTTTTTCGGCATGGGGGAGACGGCGGTGGGGACTGCGTCGGCGATCTCGGCGTAGCCGCCGCGTGTCAGGCCGCCACTGTCGAGCAAGGCCATCACCCGATCGCCGGCCTTGAATCCGGACGACGCAGGGGCGGCGACGACCTCTCCGCTCACCTCGACGCCGGGCACGAACGGCAGTTGGGGCTT
>VBIU01000047.1 GCA_005880945.1 Chloroflexota bacterium
AGATTCGCAACGAGGTCACGGGCCGCACCTTTGCGGCGTTCGAGCCGGCCCTCGACTACTGCGTGGTCAAGATTCCCCGCTGGCCGTTCGACAAGTTCCCTGCAGGCGATCGCCGCCTCGGCACGCAGATGGCCTCGACGGGTGAGGTGATGGCGATCGAGCGCACCTTCGAAGCCGCGCTCACGAAAGCGATGCGGTCGTTGGAGCAGAAGCCACCGTCAGCATCCGAGCTCGAGCGGCCCGAGCTGATCGATCAGCCGAACGACCGGCGCCTGTTTGCCCTGCTGCACGCGCTCAGGGGAGGAGCAGACTCTGCGTCACTCGCGCGGCGCAGCGGCATCGATCGCTGGTTTATCGACCGGCTGGCGACCATCACCCGCCTCGAGAAGGAGGGCGACGTGCGCGACCTGCGCCGGGCCGGTTTCTCCGACACGATGATCGAGGCCCTTCGCGGCGACGCTGTGGAGAGGTCGAGACCCACGTACAAGGTGGTCGATACATGTGCCGCCGAGTTCGAGGCGGCCACACCCTACTACTACTCGTGCTGG
>VBIU01000048.1 GCA_005880945.1 Chloroflexota bacterium
CCGCATCGGCCAGGGCATCGAGTTCGATTACTGCTCGGTTCACGCCGCATGGTCGCTCCGCCAAGCCGGCGTCCGGGCGGTGCTCGTGAACTCCAACCCGGAGACTGTCTCGACAGACTTCGACACCTCCGACCGCCTGTACTTCGAACCGCTCGACGTCGACGGCGCCGCGCAGGTTGCGGAGGCGGAAGATGTCGATGGGGCTCTCGTCCAGTTCGGCGGTCAGACCGCGATCAACCTGGCTCTCCCTCTGGAGGAGCGCGGCACGCCGATCTCAGGTTCTGCCGTGGAGGCGATCGACCTGGCTGAGGACCGCCGAGCGTTCGCCGCCGCCCTCGATGCGATCGGCATCCCGCAGCCGGTGGGAGGCACGACGACTTCAGTCGACGAGGCCATCGGCATCGCGGATCGCGCGGGCTACCCGGTCCTGGTGCGGCCCTCCTACGTGCTCGGCGGCCGGGCGATGGAGATCGTGCACGACCGTCGCGAGCTGCAGCGCTACATGGTGTGGGCGGTGGGCGCGATGCCTCGGGGCACCGTGCTCGTCGACAAGTACCTGCAGGGCGACGAGGTCGAGGTTGACGCTGTCACCGACGGCGAGACCGTGGTGATCCCCGGCGTGATGCAGCACGTCGAGAGGGCCGGCGTGCATTCGGGCGACTCGTACGCCGTCTACCCGGCATCGGGCCTCGAGCCGGGCGCGCTCGCCGACGTCATCGACTACACGGTGCGGATCTCACGACATCTGCGGCTGAGGGGTCTTGTCAACGTGCAGTACGTGGTTCATCGCGGCAAGGTGCATGTGCTCGAGGTCAACCCGCGGGCGTCGCGCACTGTCCCCTTCCTTTCCAAGGTCACTGGGGTTCCGATGGTCGACCTGGCGACGAAGGTCATGCTCGGCCAGAAGCTGTCCGACCTTGGCTGGACGACCGGGCTGGTTCCGCCGCGCGATCTCGTCGCCGTGAAGGCGCCTGTCTTCTCGATGAACAAGCTCCCGGCGGTCGACTCGTACCTCGGGCCCGAGATGAAGTCGACAGGCGAGGCAATCGGCATCGGTCGCACTCTGACGGCGGCGCTGCGCAAGGCTTTCGCTGCCTCAGGGGTTCACGTCAAGCGTGACGGTGCCGTGCTGCTCACGATCGCGGACGTCGACAAGCCTGAGATCTTTCCGATCGTCTCGCGCCTGGTCGAGATGGGATGCCGGCTGGTCGCCACAGAGGGCACTGCCAGGGCGCTCCAGCGTGCGGGATTCTCGCCCCGCGTCGTGGCCAAGATCGGAGACGAAGGTCCGACCGTTCTGGACGTCATCACGAACGGCGAGGTCGACCTCGTCATCAACACGATGTCGAACATCTACACGGACTCCGCCGAGGCGGGCGGTCCGGTATTCAAGGATGGTTTCGAGATCCGGCGCGCAGCGGTCGAGCGCAGGATTCCCTGCCTGACCTCGCTCGACACCGCCGCCGCGCTGGTCGAATCCGAGGCCGGAGAGCCGCAGGAGATCGAGGTCCGCACGATCGTGGAATGGCGAAACGGTGTTCCTGCTTAACGCTCCCATTGTCGCGACGCGAGAAGTGGCGCCAGGCATGGCGGTGGTTTCGATGGAGGCACCAGAGATCGCGGCCTCGGTTCGCGCCGGCCAGTTCGTCAACCTCGGGATCGCCGGTCCATTTCTGCGGCGGCCTTTCTCCGTTTACCGGGTTGACGGAGAGAGCATCGAAGTCGTCCTCAAAGCTGTCGGTGTGGGGACGGCGGAGCTCCTCGGCATGCGACCTGGCGACCTGGTCAGCTGTCTCGGTCCGCTGGGGCGAGGTTTCGATCTGGAAGCCGGGCCTCGCAGCGCAGTGCTGGTCAGCGGCGGCCTGGGCGTTGCTCCGATGCCGCTGGCCGCCCGCGAGGCGAGGGCGCTCGGGATGCGCGTGACCTGGGTGCACGGCGCACGTAGCGCCCGGGAGCTGTGCTCGGAGGCGGAAGGCGAAGAGGTCATCTTTGCCACCGACGACGGCTCGCGCGGGTTTGCCGGCACCGCGGTGGCGGCGGCTCCGGATGGCGAGCTCGTCCTCGCGTGCGGGCCCAACCGGATGCTCGCGGCCGTCGCCGAGCGCTGGCCTGAGGCCCGCGTCGCGGTCGAGACCTACATGGGTTGCGGCACCGGGGTCTGCCTCGGCTGCGCGGTGCCGTTGAAGGCTGGTGGGTACGACCGCGCCTGCAAAGAAGGCCCCGTCTATCGCGCCGCCGCCGTCGACTGGGCGAGTCTTCCATCGCACCTGCCATACGCGGTCACGGCATGACCGTCGACATGAGCGTGAGCGTTGGCGGGTTGAGGCTTCGCGGGCCGGTGTTGGCCGCGTCGGGCACTTTCGGCTATGGGACCGAGGTTCCGCTGCTGGAGCGCCGCGCTCTGGGGGGAATGGTTTCCAAAGGAATATTTCTCCGGCCTCGCGCCGGAACCCCTCCTCCACGCATCGTGGAAACACCGTCCGGGATGCTGAACGCCATCGGATTGCAGGGCCCTGGAGCGGATGCGCTGATCCGCGAGTACGCACCCCTATGGGCGTCGTGGGACTTCCCGGTGCTGGTCAATATCAACGGAGAGTCGGTGGGCGAGTACGGGGAGCTGACGTCGCGGCTCGATGGAGTGCCCGGCGTCGCCGGCTTCGAGATCAACATCTCGTGCCCGAACGTCGAGCAGGGCGGGATGTATTTCGGCAACGACCCACATGCCGCGGCCGCCGTCACCGAGGCGGTGCGCAAACGGACGCGCCTTCCGGTGTGGGTGAAGCTCACGCCGATGGTGAGCGATATCGGCGTGATAGCGCGGGCCGTCGAGGCCGCGGGCGCCGACGCGCTGTGCGCCGTCAACACGTTCGTCGGCATGTCGATCGACCTGAATGCCCACCAGCCGAGGCTGAGCTTCCGGACGGGCGGTCTGTCGGGCCCGGCCATCCGGCCGCTGGCCGTGCACCTCGCCCACCAGGCGGCACGCTCGGTTCGCATCCCGGTGCTCGGTGTCGGGGGCATCATGCGCGCTGAGGACGCACTCGAATTCCTGGTCGCCGGATGCACCGCCGTCCAGGTCGGGACGGCAACGTTCGTCAACCCGCGAGCCATCGCCGACATCCACGACGGCATCAAGGCCCACCTCGAAACGCACGGGTTCAGCTCAGTGGCCGACCTGCCGCGCTATCTACCCCGGGATTGACCGCACGAGCTCACCCCGGCATCGCCGGTGCGGGGCCCGATTCCGCCGGCGCGAACACATATGGCTGTGTGAGGCGTATTCCCAGCACGACCGCGCCCGCGACCAGGGCGCCGATCGCCATCGCCACCGGCGCATTGAAGATGGTGGCGAGAGCGCCCGCCTGGGTGCTTCCGATCGGCCCAACCCCGATCAGGGCCTGCGCGTAAAGGGCCATCACCCTGCCGCGAAGGTTGTCCGGCGTGATCGTCTGGATGCGATTGTTGGCGGTGGCCACGAAGGTTATCTGCGCGTAGCCCGCAATGAAAAGGGCCACGAGCGATATCGCGAACACGCGCGAAATCGAGAACACAAGGAGCGCCGCGACCCAGATCATCGCCATCCAGAATTGGCGCCTTGGGTTGCTGGCGCTCGGGTCGAAGGCCAGAGTCAAGGCGCCGGCCAGCGCCCCCAGCCCCATCGACCCGAGCAGGAAGCCGAAGCCCTGGGCCCCGACGTGAAGCACCTGGTCCGCGAAAAGGGGGATGAGGGTCAGCCGGTTCATCGCAAAGAGCGAAAAGACGCCGACCGCGACAAGGAGCATGCCGACCACCGGCTCATGTCTCGCGTATGACGCCCCAACGGCGAGCTGTTTGAGCACCGGCTGGCCGTGGCGCTCGCGTACCAGCGCAGGCAGGTCGCGCATGAACAGCAATGCGACTATCGCGGCCAGGTAGCTCACCGAGTTCGCGAGAAAGCAGATCGGCACCCCGGCGACGGCGATGATCACTCCGGCGACCGCCGGGCCGACGACCGCGGCCGTGTTGAACACCGACGAGTTCAGCGCGATCGCGTTCATCAGGTCCTGCCTGCCCACCATCTCGATGACGAACGATTGGCGGGCCGGGACGTCGAACAGGTTGATGGTGCCGGTGGCGACTGCGGCCACGATGATCATCCAGTACTGGGCGTGCCCGGTCGAGCTGACCAAGAACAACGCGAAGCTCGGGATGGTGAACAGCGCCTGCGTTGCGAGCAGCACGCTGCGCTTGCGATACCGGTCGGCGACCACGCCGCCGAGCTGGCTGCCGAGGAGCACCGGCAGAAACTGCGCAGCGAGAACCAGGCCGACGAGCAGCCCACTGTGGGTGAGCTGAAGTGCAAGCCAGGGCATGGCCACGCTCTGCATCCACGTCCCGATCGTCGAGATGATCTGTCCGGTCAGAAAGAGCCGGTAGTTGCGATGCCGGAGGGCTCCCAGCATCCGGCGCGGCGCCGGTTGACTGGATGTCCCGTCACTCTCTCGCACTAAAGTTGATGATCGCAGGATGGCCAAGCTGCGCGAGACCGTGGACATCGATGCACCTCCTTCACGTGTGTGGGCGGTGGTCCAGGAGGACGTAAAGGGCGTGCCGAAGTGGTCGAGTCAGGTCGAGAAGGTGGAGCAGCTGGACAGTAAGCCGCCCGGCAAGGGCACTCGATATCGCTATCACCTCAACCTTCCTGGTGGTTTCAAAGAGACGCTGGAGGTCGAGCAGACCACCTGGTTGAAGCCGAAGCGATGCGCGGGAAAGTTCACCCGGGGACCGCTCAAGGGCACCTGGTCGTATGCATACACGGAGACCAAGTCCGGGACGCATGTCGTGTACGAGATGGACTACGCGCTGGGCGGCTTGCTTCGCTTCGCCGGGAGCCTGCTCGCGGGCCAGTACGCCGAGGGGATCCGCAGCAACATGACCGCGCTGAAGAGATACATCGAATCGGGCAAGGGCCCCAAACCCAAATAGGTTTGCTCGCCTACGTCTTCTCGCACCGTCCGGCGAGCGGCGTCCAGGTCGCCGATTACGAGGACTCGTTGCGTCGCTTTCACGAGGCCCTCGCCAGGGCCGCACCGAACGGCTTTGTCACCTCCGCCACGTTCCGCATCGGCGGTGCGTACAGCGACTGGTATCTACTCGGCAGCTCGGCGGCCCTGGACGACCTCAACGCGGCGGCAGTGAGCGGCGAGCGAGCTCCCATTCACGACGCGGCGGCTCGGATGGCGGCCGGCGGCGAGGGGAAGCTCCTGAGCCTCGCCGCGGGCGAAAAGGACTCGATGGCGGCGGGGTTCGAGGTGCGTTTGGCCAAGCCCACTGGCATGACTTACGTCGACCTGTACTCTCGGCTCGAGGCGTGGAACAGGCTGCCCGGCGTGAGCTTATGGCGCCGCATGATGGTGCTAGGTCCGCCTCCGGAGTTTTGCCTGATCACACCTTCCGAAGTAGAGTTGCCGGCAGAGATGCGTTCGGAGGTATTCCGCCGGGAGCCGATTTAGGCGAGCGGCGTCGCCTTCGTCTCAGAGACCATCGGCCGGCTCCCAGAGCTCAAAGCGATTGCCCTCGGGGTCGATCGCCCATCCGAAGCGACCGAACTTCGAGATCTCGACCCTGTCATCGACGAAAACAGCATCGGCGCGGAGCTGCGCGAGCATCCGGTCAAGGTTTTTGACGCGATAGTTGAACATCGCTCGCGATTCAGCGCGGCCCAGGTATTGGGTGTCCTCCGGAAACGCAGACCATGTGGTCGTGCCGGGTTCGGACCACCGGAAGACGGAGACCGCTTCACTTCCCGGCTCGAGCTCGAGGCCGAGGTGATCCCTGTACCACGCCGCCAGCGCTGCCGGCTCTTTCGACTTGAAGAACACTCCGCCAACCCCTGTCACGCGCTCCATTTCAGGTCCGCGTTAAGGGGTTACGGCCGGAGAAAGGGGAGGAGCTCCAGATGCTCGAAACGGTCCTGGACCGCTATGCGAAGCTCGCTCGTCAGCGCCTTCAAACGCTCCTGCGAGCCGCGATCGTCGAGAGAAAGTGAGCGCAGCCGGCGGAGCACAGTCTGCATCGCATATAGCCCAGCGGGCTCGTTGCCGGTGATCCGGCCGGCGGCGCTTCGGAGCTCTCGGGCCACCTCCTCATGCCCATGGGCACGCAGCCAGTTGCCAAGCCTCGCCGCCGCGACGAGCACTCTTTGCGTCTTGGGATTCAGTCCGGGCGGCGCCACCTCTCGCGGCTGCGCCGGCTGGAACACCGACGGCACTCGTGCGCCCCGCATGCTTCGCACTCGCTTGATCAGCTTTCCGGTGCTGGGGCCGAGCATGATGAGGATTCCGGCCACCATCAGGAGACCGACGATCACTGCCACGACGACCTCCAGCATTTTCGCGTCCTAGCGTACGCTTTGAAACCGCCGCGGTAGCTCTTTACGGGGGGGAGCCATGGTCGCCACTCGGTCGAGGCCGGTTGCTGTCGTCACGGGAGCTTCCTCCGGCATCGGCGCCGCCACTGTGGTGGCTTTGGGGCGGAAGGGTTACCAGATCGTTGCCGGCGCACGCCGGCTGACTCGCGTCAAGCGCGTGGTCGGCGATCTGGGCATGGCCTTGCCGCTCGACGTGACCGACCAGGCGAGCATCGATGGATTCGTCGCCCAGGTGTCCAAAGCGTTCGGCCGTATCGACGTGCTGGTCAACAACGCGGGTCTCGCGCTTGGGCTCACCGCAATCGAGAAAGCTCGTGACGAGGACTGGATCGGGATGTGGGAGACCAATGTGCTCGGTTTGATGCGAGTCACTCGCGCGTGCATTCCGTTGCTCCGCAAAGCGAAGCACGGGCACATCGTCAACCTGGGGTCGATTGCGGGCTTCGAGACGTACAAGGGTGGGGCGGGTTACACCGCCACCAAGCATGCAGTGCGTGCGATATCGCGGACCTTGCGACTCGAGCTGAACGGAGAGCCCATCCGGGTGACCGAGGTCGCACCGGGCATGGTCGAGACTGAGTTCAGCGTCGTACGTTTCGGCGGCGATCGGAAAGCGGCGAAGGCCGTCTACCAGGGCGTGAAGCCGCTGGTGGCCGAGGACATCGCGGATTGCATCGTCTATGCGGTAACGCGGCCGCCGCATGTCGACATCGACGAGATAGTGGTCCGGCCCGTGGCCCAGGCGGCGACATTCCTGGTGGCCCGGAAGACGTAAGGGGCCGCAGCCGCCGGCTGCGCCAATTTCCACCGTCTTGTCATTCGTAGTACGTCGTCCCAAACATGATCCAGCCCGGGTTCGGACATCCACTCGAGGTTGTGGCATGGGTGCAATGCACCCCGATCCGCGGTCCGGGGTCGATGTAGAGCTCGCCGTGGATGACCACAGCATCTCCGGCGTGGACGGGGACCACTGGCGCCAGCGTGGTGTTGTGATCGACCTCGAGTCGTTCACCCGTTGCCGCCTTGACGTCGAAGCGCTCGTGACCCCCCGACTCCACGGGGTTGTCCAGCACCGTCGCATCGAAGGTCACCTCGGCGCCGCTGCGGCCGTTGACCACGTCGCTGTGGAGGGCCTGGTCGTCAGCGACGTCCCGGCCGCCACACGCACACAGGGCAAAGAGCACCGTCAGCAGGGCAGCGACACGCATCACAGCGCGAGGGCTTCCTCCAGCGTCAGTCGACCCTCGTACAACGCTTTGCCCAGAACGACCGCCGCGGCGCCTGCCGCCGCCACAGCTCGAATGTCGCCGGCCGACGAGACGCCGCCCGAATACTGAACCGGCAGGCTCGTCATCGCCAGCACCCGAGCCAGCATGATCAAGTCCGGGCCCTGGAGCGTCCCGTCCCTCTCGATGCTCGTGCAGATGACGCCGGCCAGAGGCAGATGGTTCCAACGCACCAGCAGAGTTTCGATCTCGAGCGGTTCGCTCTCGGTCCAGCCCTGCACCGCCGGTCGGTCGCCGCGCAAGTCGAGCGCCGCCATGACCCGGCCGCTGTGCTTGCGCGCGACCCGTTCGAGCAGCTCCGGCTCGCGCACAGCCGCCGTTCCCACCACGACGACATGCGCACCGGCATCGAGCAGGCCCTCGATCCGCTCCTCGGTCCTTATCCCACCCGCAGCCTGAACTTCGACATCGTCACGCCCGGCGATGGCCTGGATCAGCGCCCGATTGTCACCCGCTCCGCGTGCTCCGTCCAGGTCGACGACGTGAATGCGCTTGGCCCCGGCGTCCGCAAAGCGCGCGGCCATCTCAACCGGGTTGTCTGAGTAAACGGTCGGGTGCGCGTAATCACCGCGTAGAAGGCGAACGCACCGGCCGCCGAGGATGTCGATCGCGGGAATCACGAGCACTATGCCTATGGTGCTTCAGATGTGGGCCCCTCACCCCTAACCCTCCCCCCTACAGGGGGAGGGAGCCGCAGGGACTTATCGATAATTGGTGAACTGCAGCGGGACCGGGATGTCCTCCGCG
>VBIU01000248.1 GCA_005880945.1 Chloroflexota bacterium
CGATGGATCGAAGGTGGCCCAGAGTCTCCTCCACCGACATGCGGTTGTCCGGCCTGCCCCGGGACCAGGCGAACCCGGAGCTGGTCGTGGCGAGCGCCCGGAAGCCGAGTCGCGCCAGAAGTCGGGCGCTGCCGAGATCCCACGGATTGGGGATCACGAAGCAGCCTGACTCGTGGAGCCGGCGAAACACCCGACACCGATCGCTCGCTTTTACGGCAGTATCCTCTTACAAGTCCGGGCAGATCTGCCTCGCCTGCTTGGCGCTGATCTCCTTGCCTGCATCGACAGTGTACTCCCCGGTGACGGGATTCAGGCGGAGTGACGCGCACAGACTCCGGGTCTTCTCGGCCACCTGCTCCTGCTCTTCTGGTGTCAGGGGCCCGTAGTCCTTCCGGTAGGGGAAGGGCCAGCCGAATCCCCACCGGTAGGTCGTGTGATGTCCCGGCGCGCCGCCCAGGCGGTCATCTCCCGGACGCACGCGCGAAGCGCCATGTCCGCGCTCTTCCGCTCCTCCGCCGTGCCGCCGTGCCAGTACGCGTAGTCGTGGAGATAGCAGCAACTGTAGTAGCTCCCATCGGGGAACATGCTGCACCCGTCGCTCTTGAAGTCATCGAGGGTCGAGGCCGCCGCGGGCCCACCCGTCTGGAGCGCCAGCCACAGACCGAGCGTCGCCAGTGCGCCTCCCATCGCCGGAGGCTAAACGTCCTCGACGAGCAGCAGCCGGACGACCGGTGTCGTCGAGCGGGCCTTGTGCGCGCTCGCCGCCCCGGCCGGAATGAAGATCCCGGAGCCCCGGGGAAACGAGATCATCCGGCCGCGAAGGTCGATCTCGAGCGCGCCGTCGAGCACCACGCCCACGTGCCCCTTCTCGCACCAGTGCGGCTCGACGAACTCGGCGGTGAACTCGACGAGACGAATCTGCCTCGACCCATCGCGGTGCACCTTGAAGCGCGCGCCCGGCAACGTCGACTGCCACTCGAGCGTATCAAAGTCGATCTTGAAGGGGGACACGGTCCAGCTCCTTGTAGAAGATCACCGCGTCATGCGGGGTGGTTCCGTCCGGATCGAGGGCATACCCGGGGATCGTCCCCGCGGAGATCCATCCGATACGCCTGTACAAATGCTCCGTCACGTCTCCCCGCTTCGTGTCCAGTGTCAGGAGCCTGAACCCGGCTCGCCGCGCCGCATCCTCGATGGTGCGCATCAGCCGAGTGCCCAGGCCCGCGCGGCGGCCCCGACGATGGACCAGCAACTTCGCGACCTCCGCGCGATGCGGCTGGTTCGGCGCCCAGGCCGGGTGGAGCTGGACGGTACCGACGATCCCTTCGGCATCGCGGGCGACGAGGAAGATTGCACCCGGGCGGGATGCAGAAAGGGTCCCCCGCCACCAGTCCTCGGCGCGCTCGAGCGTGAGAGGCGCGAGAAAACTCACGGCGGCTCCGGACTCGACCGCATCCACCATAAGCCGCGCGAGATCCCGGAGATCGGCGTCCCCCACGGGCGGATCCAACCGCTCGATCGCCATCACCTATCGTCGGCGCGCGCCACGCCAGAGCGCAATCGCCATCCCGCCCGCCACGACGAAGGCGACGGCGCTCACCCACATCGGAATGATTCTGTCGGCCACGGTCACTTGGAGGCCGAAGATCAAGCGAAGAAGGTGCTCGAGCGCCACAACTGCCAGAAGCATCGAGGCCATGAAGTTCGAAGATTTCATGACGATGTGTCCTCCTCCTTTCGGTCCACCTTGGGCTCAGCCCTTGTCCAGCAGCAAATCCACGACCCAGCAGCCGCACCCCCAGTTCTTTGGATCGTCTTCCCACTTGCCGCAGAGCACGTAGCCACATCCCGTCAGATGCAACGGTTTGCTATCCGGCGGTCGGCCGCGGCGCGCGCCGCCCTGTGGCCGCAATCGCCGCAGCTGCCGCAAGCTTGTGTTTGGCCTGCCAAGGCGGCCCGATCGATCGGCCCAGCGCGTGCAGGAAGGCGTCGACGTCCTCTCGGCCGAGCGCCGCCGCGGCGTCGTGAAACACGCCCTCACGGTCGTACCAGTGCACGGACCAGCCGCGCGCCTGGGCTGCGGTCGCGAGGGCCTCGCGATACATGACGGAGTCGGCGACCGTCTGCGCGCGATTGTCGGCGATACGCTCTTCGGTTGTCGGTGGAAGCTTGGGGCACTCGCGGATCGCGATGCTTGCAATCGGCACGGGCACCGCCGCGGCCAGCGCCTCGAGGCTCTCGCGCGCGCCGCGCGCGGCGGACGCTCGCACGCGCTCGACGAGCACCACGGCGTCAGCGAGCGAAATCGCCCGCGCCCACGGGCTATTCAGGTAGCGGCCGACCGCCCACGACCCTTCGTGATGATGCGGGTGTGTCGGCAGGCCGCGATCGGTGAGGTCGATGCGCCGGCGATCGAGGAACTCGCCGCCGGGCGCGACAGTGACGAGCACCGCCGAGTTGCCGTGCTCGGCGACGCCGACGGCCGCGGTTCGCTGCGTTCGTGCTCTCGCCACGTTCCTTCGGGGCGCGCCCCGAAGGCTGACGCCGTCGCTCAATGTCGTCCGCATAACGCCTCGGCTAAGCTGCGGCGCGGGTCCGCCGCAGCGCTTCCGACACCCCTCCCGCGCGCCTTCTGCTTCAGCCGGCTGTTAAGCGTCGTTCACCTCGTTCTAGTCTGCGCCCGGCTCTGGGAATACGCCCATCGAAAAGAAGTGGGCAATGACCGCCCCGAACATGATGCCGACTATCAGCAGCACCCACCGCCAACGCGGCCAGGCGGCACGCAGGCCCGAATACTGAACAAAAAGGTCTACGGCGTACGCTGCGCAGTAACACACGTTTGCCAGCACAG
>VBIU01000009.1:0-9274 GCA_005880945.1 Chloroflexota bacterium
GGCGGCGATCGGCCTGGTCGGCCCCTCCATCGCCAGCGGCAACGCTTCGGCCGACGGACCGGTCGCGCTGCTGCTGGCCGTCGTTCTCATCACCGTCACGGTTTTGGTGCACGAGGTCGTCGGGCGGATCCGCCATGAAGCGATCGTCGCCCAACGGGCAACGTCTGAGGTGGAGGCCCGCGAGGAGCGTCTCCGGATCACCGAGGACCGTCTGCGGATGACTGTGGAAGCCGCGCAGGTGGGGCTTGCCCTGGTCGCCCCGACCGGGGCATGGCTGCAGGTCAACGAGTGGCTTTGCGTGATTCTCGGGCGCAGCCGCGCGGAGCTCTTGCAGCTGACCCTTGGCGAAGTGACCGCAGAGCACGACAGGACCGCGATCGAAGAGGCGCTCGCGATGCTCAAGACCGGCGACATCCTTCGCTGGGAAGCCGTGCTGCACCAGGTGCGCGGTGATGGCGGCAGGGTCCCGGTGGAGGTCTCGATCGCGGCCGTCGTGGACCGTCCGTCGGGCGAGCTGGTGATGCTGCTGCAGGAGACCGACATCTCCGCTCGGCGGCGCCTTGAAGGGCTCCGGGACGGGCTTGTTGCCGTGCGGCACACCATCGTCAGCGCGACGACGTGGGAGCAGGCCGCGCCTCAGCTGCTCAGCGGGCTGTGCGCGCACCTCGACTGGGACCTCGCACAGTTCTGGGCGGTCGACACCGAGCTGAAGGCCCTTCGGCTACGCCACGCGTGGCACCGGGACGGCAGCGCGCTGGCGGAGTTCCACAGCCAGAGCCGCCGCCTGTCGATCGCGTCCGGCGACGGCCTGCTCGGCCGCGTGTGGCAGTCCGGCGTGCCGTCCGCCCAGGAGGACATCTCGTCGGCGACCGACTACGACCGGGCCGGCCCCGCTGTCCAGGCGGGGCTCCGATCGGCGATCGCGTTTCCGGTCCTGAGCTCCGGCGCCGTGGTCGGCGTGATCGAGATGCTGACGCACGACCCCCGGCAGATCGAAAACGACCTCGTCACCATGCTGTCGACCGCCGGAGGCGAGATTGGCCAGTTCATCCGACGCTCGGAGACCGCCCAGGCCCTGCGCCGCAGCGAGACCGATCACCGCGCGATCTTCGAGCGCTCGCCGATCGGCATCGCCCGCATCAGCAGCGAGGGCGAGCTGCTCGAGGCAAACCCGGCCCTGCTCCAGATGCTCGAGCACGATTTCGCCGTGATGCGGTCGCACGCGTGGCCGGACCTCCTCCGCGCCTACGACCAGGCCGCCGCGAGGTCTCGGTTCGCGCCGCTGCTAGCGGGCATCACGGACGGCAACAGCGTCCAGGTCCGCGCCGGAACCGGCGGCGGGAACTGGCTGTGGCTCCAGCTGACTGCGACATCGATCCCGGATTCGAGCGGGCGGCCGGAGCACGTGCTCGTGATGGTCGAGGACGTGACTGTCGTGCGCGAGGCGCAGGACAAGCTTGGCGAGGCGCTCGAGTCCCAGCGCAGCGCCAACGCCACGCTGGAGAAGCTGGATCGCACGAAGACCGAATTCCTGTCGATCGTCAGCCACGAGTTCCGCACCGCGCTCACCGGCATCCAGGGCTTCAGCGAGCTCATCCGCGACGGAGGCCTCGAGCCCGACGAGGTGCGCGCCTACGGCGGCTACATATTCAATGACGCGGATCGTGTCAATCGCCTCATCGGGGACATGCTGGACCTCGACCGGATGGAGTCGGGGAGGATGAGCATCCGCACCACCGACGTGGACATCAACGAGGTCCTGAGCGATTCCATCGCGCGGGCGGGCTCCTCGCCATCGGTCGAGTTCAAGGCCGACCTGGATCCGCGCCTGCCCATCGTGGTCGGCGACCGCGACCGGCTCGTCCAGGTCGTCAGCAACCTCGTGAACAACGCTGTCAAGTACTCGCCGGACGGCGGCACGGTGACCCTTTCCAGCCGCTCCGAAGGGGGCTTTGCGCTGGTCAGCGTCACCGACACGGGAGTGGGCATCCCGCCGGACGAGATCGGACACGTCTTCGAGCGCTTCCGCCGCGTGCGCAGCGGCGCCGCACAGTCGATACCCGGGACTGGCCTGGGCCTCACGATCGTTAAGCAGATCGTGGAGATGCATGGGGGAAAGATCTGGGTGGAGAGCGCGGTCGGGCACGGGTCGGCGTTTCACTTCACCCTCCCGCTGGCCGCCGAGAACGTCACGCCACTGCAGCGACGGCATGCGTGATCCGGCGGCAGCAGGCGGCCCGGCGTCCATTACGGTGCTGGTGGCGGACGACAACGACGTCGCCCAGCGCCTTTGCCGGAGGGTGCTCGAGAAGGCGGGCTACAACGTCCTGATCGCGCCCGACGGTCTCCAGGCGGTTGAGGTCGCCCTCAGCCAGCGTCCGAACATGATCCTCATGGATGTCGCCATGCCCGGGATCGACGGCATCGAGGCGATGCGCCGGATCAAGGCTGAGATCCCCGACCAGCCGATCGTCATCGCCAGCGCGCACTCCATGGCCAGCGACCGCGAGCGGTTCCTCGCGGCCGGGGCCGATGACATCCTGAGCAAGCCTTTCCGGCTGGCCGACCTCGTCGCCATCGTCGCGAAGCTGACCGCGCCTCCGAGCTCATGAAAGACCTGACCGGGACGAGGCTTGGCTCTTACGAGATCGTCGAGCGCCTGGGGGGCGGCGGAATGGCGGTCGTGTATCGCGCGGTGCAGCAACCGCTCGGCCGTGAGGTCGCCCTCAAAGCCCTGTCGCCGGAGCTGTTCCAGGACGATGGTTTCGTCAAGCGGTTCGAGACCGAGGCGAAGACGCTGGCCAAGCTCGACCATCCGAACATCCTGCCGATCTACGACTTCGAGGTCACCGATGGCGTCGCCTTCCTGACCATGCCCCTGATCCGCGGGGGCACGCTTCGCGACATCCTGAATCGCGGACCGCTCGACACGCTGACCGCGTGGCGCTACCTGCGTGAGATCGGGGACGGATTGCAGCACGCGCACGACGCGGGCATCGTCCACCGCGACCTCAAGCCCACCAACGTCCTCATCCACTCCGACGGCCGCGCGATGCTCGCCGACTTCGGTCTGGCCCGAGGCGCCGGCCAGCCCACGCATCTCACGACGATCGGGCTCGCCATCGGCACGCCGGGCTACATGGCGCCGGAGCAGGTGATGGGCCACGAAGTCGACAGGCGGTGCGACATCTACGCGATGGGCGTCCTGACGTTCGAGATGCTGACCGGCCGCCTCCCGTTCATCGGATCCAACCGCATGGAGGTCGCGTACGCGACGGTCAACGCGCCAGTTCCGTCCGCGGCCAAGCTCAACAACGCGCTGCCCGATGAGCTGGACCAGCTGCTGAACAAGGTGCTCGCGAAGGACCCGGGCCAGCGGCCGCAGACGGTTCGCGACCTGCTTTCGCAGATGGCCAAGCTGCCGCAACGGCGCCAGGCGCCGGCGGCGGCGGGATCTGTCCCGTTCGCGCGGCCGGCCGCCGCTCAACCTGCGGAGACGGCGGCGATGAGGATCATCTCGGCGCCTTCCGCGCCACACGGGTCTCCGCCGCCGAGCTCGCCGAGCTCGGGTGGCGCCTCAGCGTTGAAGACGCTCGAGATGATGGGCGTCAAGCCCTCCCGGGCTCGCGGCCGGTTCATCCTCAACTCGCATGTCTCCAACCTCGTTCACGTCGCGCGTGACGTCACCGCGGACCGCTGGCCGGAGATCGCGTACTCGTCGGGCCTCGTCCAGTACATAGAGGACGATCCCCCGAGCGACGAGCAGCTCGCGACGCCGGTGGAGCACCTGAGCCGCCTGAACGAGGCATTCGAGAGCGTCTACGGCCACGAGGCCGAGGACGCGATCCGGGCATGGGGCCGGCGGGCGACCGAGCGCTGGCTCGCCGACGGGCGCCATGGCATGGGTGGGGCGCGGCGGCTGGTTCCGGGGCGGCAGCGCAAGCTGGCCGGCGTGGTCAAGTCGTTCACCGAGGCAATGGACCAGGTTCGCGGCGAGCACACCCATGCCTGGCTCCAGGTCGACGCCCACCAGTTCTGGCTGGTGAACTTCTCGAACATGTTCGCCCTCGGCCGCATCAAGGCGGTCAAGTCCTGTCACATCTGGACAGCCAGCATCGAGACGATCCTGCGCTGGGCCGGCCTCGCCAACGATTGGTACGTGGAGGAGGTCGAGTGCGGCTGCGTGACCGGCACCTTCGATTGCGTCTTCGCCATCAGGTCGGTCGAAACGTAAATATCCCGCTGCAAGCGGGCTGCAAGCGCGTAATTGTTAAGTTCTCAATTAACCGGATCGGAACGCAGAACCAGCGGTTTTTCAGTCGCCCTCCCTCCTTTCTGAGGGTCCTCCGCCGAAGGGTGGAGGACCTTCTCTCTTTCCGGGTACAGTCGAGCGGTGGCCCGGTTCGCAATTGACGTAACAGCCTGCTGGCGGCCGCGGCGCGTAGGCATGACCACTGTCACGGTGGAGCTGGCCAGGGCGCTGGTCGCCGGCCGCGGCGCGGATGAGTTCACCCTCCTCTGCAGCCGCGAGCGCCCTGCGGCCCTCGAGGGGCTGGATTGCGAAGCCGTCCTGTCGCGCTACCGGCACGAGCTGGCATTGAAAGCGCTGTGGCTTCCGACCGTCGAAACGCAGCTCGAATGCGACGCCATCCTCTATCCCTACTGGCCGAGCCCGCCCCGACGGCGTGTCGGCGCGCCTCCGGCTGTCATGTGCGTCTACGACCTCGCGTACAGGCTGCGTCCCGCCGAGGTTCCGTGGCAGCAGCGCGCCTACATGGGCGCGGTCATGGGACCGGCGCTGCGCCAGGCGGCTGCCGTCCTCGTCATCTCGAAGACGACCCGAGACGATCTCCTGAGCTGCTATCCGATCCCCGGGTTGGAGAGAAAAGTCACGGTCATACCACTCGGCGTGACGCCGCTGCCGCCGGCCGGCCTGCTGCCGCTCGGCCTCGAACCGGGTTACATCCTTGCCGTCAGCACGATTGAGCCCCGCAAGAACTACCCCCGGCTGCTGGCCGCCTACCGCCAACTTCGAGCCCGAATGGACGTCCCACCGCTCGTGATTGCCGGCCGCCCAGGATGGGCGTATGGCGACACGCTCAGGCAGATCGCCGCCGAGCCCGGGGTGCGCTACGTCGGCCACGTCGATGCCGCGGACCTCTCCGCGCTTTACGAGTCTGCGGCCGTCCTCGCATTCCCGAGCCTCTATGAGGGTTTCGGCCTGCCGCTGGTGGAGGCGATGGCCTACGGGGTGCCCTGTGTCGTGAGCAGTGTCGGAGCGCTGCCCGAGGTCGCGAATGGAGCCGCCGTCCTGGTCGATCCGGAGGACGTGGGCTCGATCGCGGGCGGGCTGGAGCGTTTGCTCGCCGACGCGTCGCTGCGCGAGAAGCTCGGCGCCGCCGGCAGGCGGCGTGCGGCCGACTTCACCTGGGAGCGAGCCGCCGATGCAACTCGCGATGTATTGCGGCGGATCGCTTCCAGGGTCCCGACACGGTCTGGTCGTACGATCTCCTAGATGCCGCGCAATCGAGTCTCCGTGCTGGCGCTGCTTGCCGGCGGAATCCACGACTACGCGCGGCTGGGCCGGCCGCTTCTGCGCTCGCTGGAGGGCACGCAGCACTTTCACGTTGACGTCGTCACCGACCCCGAAGGGCTCTCCCTCGGCGGCCACCAGGTGCTGCTCGCCGCGAGCGACCATCACCTTCAAAGCGGCCAGGCGGCACAGCTGACGGAATTCGTGCGCCGCGGCGGTGGGCTCGTCCTACTTCATGGCACGCTCGCGAGCTGGGCCGAGACGGGCGAGCTCGCCGAGCTCGCACGGTGGGCGCCGACGGGACCGGCGCCCTTGACGGAGCTGGTCCTTCGCACCAACCCTGCACACCCCCTCACACAATGTCTGGGATCGGATCTGAAGCTCACGGACGAGCTCTACCTCTCAGAAGGTCCGCCGTCCGACGCCGAGGTGATCCTGCGGACGAGCTGGCATTTCACCGAGCAGGTGGTGGCTTATGAGCGCGGCTTCGGCGCCGGCAGGTTCGTGCACGTCGGGCTGGGTCATCAGGCGTCGACGTACGAGGACGTCTACTTCCAGAAGCTCATGCATCGAACCCTCCTGTTTGCGGCGGGGCAGGAACCCGCGGACCCAGTCGGAGTGGGGCTCGTCGGCTACGGCGCGATCGCACGCGAGCACGCGGCTTCGATCACCGCGACGTCAGGTCTGCGCCTGCGCGGGATCTGCGACGTTTCCACCGAGCGCCGGGAGCTCGCGGCGCGCGAGTGGGTCGTGCCCACGCACTCGAGCGCCGAGGGTCTCTTCGACGATCCGGACGTGGGCATGGTGGTTGTCGGGACGCCGCCCAGCGCGCACGCCGACGTCGTGCTCGCGGCTCTCGCGGCCGGCAAGCACGTCGTTTGCGAAAAGCCTTTCGCGCTGCGCGTCCAGGAGGTCGATTGGATGATCGACTCCGCCGCGTCGCGGGACCGCGTCCTCACCGTGTATCAGAGCCGGCGCTGGGACCCGGATTACGTCGCGATGCGCGACGTGATTCGCTCGGGGCGCATTGGCGAGCTCTTCTACATGGAATCTTTCATCGGCGGCTACTCGCATCCGTGCGATTACTGGCACAGCCACGAACCGGTCTCCGGTGGAACCATCTATGACTGGGGCTCGCACTACTTCGACTGGGTTCTACAGCTCTTCCCGTCCACCGTGAGATCTGTGTCGGCCGTCGCGCACAAGCGCGTCTGGCACGACGTCACGAATTCGGACCAGGTGCGCGTCGATCTCACTTTCGACGGGGGCGCGCAGGCGACCTTCCTGCAGTCGGACATTGCTGCCGCATTGAAGCCGAAGTGGTATCTGCTCGGGACCAGCGGGGCCGTCGTCGGCGAGTGGCGCGATGAGACGGTGACGACGCGGGGCGCCGGTGGCGAGCTGATCGAGGAGCGCCTCGCGCCGGCCGACTCGCCCGCGCGAGTCAAAGTGTTGCGCCCGGTGGAGGGCGGCGGCTCTCACGAGGAGGTGCTGGCGCTCGGGCGACGCGACGAGAACGCCTTCTACCGCAACCTCGCCGACCACCTGTCGTGGGAGGAGCCGCTGGCCGTGCCGCCTGAGGAGGCGCGGCGAACTGTCGCGGTGATGGAGGCGGCAGCCATCTCGATTGCCCGGGGCGGCGCCCAGGTCGAGGTCCAGATATAGGCCGGCGCCTCGGATGGGGGGTGCTGGGCGCGGCGGGGATCGCTGACGGTTTCGTGATGCCCGCCATCGCCGCCTCCGGCAACGGGCGCCTCGTGGCGATCGCCAGCCGAGACGAGTCGCGGGCACAACAGGTCGCTTCTCGTCATGGGGTCTCACGTGTGAGCGCCTCGTACGAGGCGCTCCTCGAGGATCCTGAGGTGGAGGCGGTCTACATCCCGCTGGTCAACAGCCTGCACAAGGAGTGGACGCTGCGTGCTGTTGCGGCAGGCAAGCACGTGCTGTGCGAGAAGCCGCTGGGAATGAACGCGTCGGAGGCAGAGGAGATGGGCGTCGCCGCCGGCGCAGCCGGGGTGCACCTCATGGAGGCCTTCATGTATCGGTTCCATCCGAGGGCCAAGGCTTTTGTCGCGTCACTGCGCGACCCGATGTTCGTGCACGCGACCTTCGGGTTCTCTTTCCACGACCCGTCGAACTATCGGATGAAGAAGGAGCTCGGCGGTGGAGCGCTGCTCGACGTGGGGTGCTACACGGTGAGCGTCGCGCGGTGGATCCTGGGCGAGGTGGACGGGGTGTCCGCGCGGGCTCGTGGGGCTGAGGTGGACATGACGGTGAGCGGCCTGCTCCATTTTCCGGGCGGGGCGACCGCCGCGGTATGGGCGAGCTTCGAGTCACCGGAAGAGCAGGAGCTGACTGTGGTGACGAAATCCGGAAAGGAGCGGCTGGAGCGGCCATTCAGCTCGATGGATCCAGACCCATATCGGTTGATGGTCGAGTCCTTCGCCGACAGCGTCATGCGCGATGAGCCGGTGGCGATACCGATCATCGACTCGGTGGCGAACATGAAAGTCCTCGATCTCATGGCTGAGGCGGCGGGCATCGGAATTCGAGAGGCTACTTAAAGAGGTCGCGGCTTAAGGTCGCGCGGCCGTCTCCCGGCCTTCCGCCACCGGTGCCGGCTCGGGCGCTGCTTGAGCCGGCACCGCGGCGACCGGGACCATCTGGCGGAACGTCTTCACCGAGTGCTCCCAGCCGGCGAGCATCGCCGCCGCACGCGGGCTTCCCGTGCGCCGATGGTGCTCTTCGACGAGCGCGCGCAGCTCGGCGGCGTCCTCGGCTGGGACCTCGCGGACGGTCACGCTGTCGGCGTTGAGCTGGCGCCACTCGGTGACATAGGCGACCCCGCCCGTCATGCCGGCGCCTGCGTTCCAACCCACGGGCCCCATGGCGACGGCGATCCCACCTGTCATGTACTCGCAGAAATGGTCGCCCGCGCCTTCGACCACGGCGACAGCTCCCGAGTTGCGCACGCAGAATCTCTCGCCGACGCGGCCCGCCACGAACAGCCGGCCGCCCGTGGCCCCGTAACAGATGGTGTTGCCCGCGAGCACCGCGTCATCTGAGGCGTCATCGGCGAACGGCCTGATCGCGATCACTCCGCCGCCCATGCCCTTGCCGACGTAGTCCTGCGCCTCACCGCTGAGCGTGAGCTCGACGTTGTCGTCAAGGAACGCGCCGAAGCTCTGGCCCGCGCTCCCCGTGTAGTGGCGGGCCTCGCCCGTGCCGAGCGCGGCGCCGACGGTCCGCTGCGAGTTGTCGATGCACCCGCTGGGAGGCGTCGGGGCGGGCGCTTCGCCGTTGCGGGCAAGAAGCCTTCGCCGGGGCAGGGCCTCGTCCGTAGGGCCAAGCACATAGCCGAGGTCGAGCGGCGCGTCGGGTGTGGCCTCGAGCAGGTCGACGCGGCCGACGACCTCTTCGATCGAGCGGACGTGCAAACGCGACAGGTGCTCGACGTCCCTCGAACTTGGCGCGCAGGTCCTCGCGCTGCGTGGCGATTCCGGTCGGGCACGTGTTGAGATGACACTGGCGCGCCATGTCGCAGCCGAGGGCCACGAGCACTCCGGTCCCGAACCCGAACTCCTCGGCGCCGAGGAGTGCCGCGATCACTATGTCCCGCCCGCTGCGCAGGCCGCCATCGGTCCTCAGGCTCACGCGTTCGCGCAGGCGGTTGGCGACGAGCACCTGCTGCGTCTCCGCCAGGCCGAGCTCCCACGGAACGCCGGCGTTCTTGATCGATGA
>VBIU01000009.1:9327-21436 GCA_005880945.1 Chloroflexota bacterium
ACGCCGGCCTCCGACACCAGCTTCACCCCGATGCGGGCGCGGGGGTTGACCGTCTTCAGGTCGTGGATGAGCTGCGCCAGATCTTCGATCGAATAGATGTCGTGGTGGGGCGGGGGCGAGATGAGCTGCATCCCCGCCTGCGCATGGCGCAGGCGCGCGATGAGGCTCGTCACCTTGATGCCGGGAAGCTGCCCTCCTTCGCCGGGCTTGGAGCCCTGCGCGATCTTGATCTCCAGCTCGTCGGCTCGTTTCAGGTAGGTGGGGGTCACGCCGAACCGCGCAGAGGCGACCTGCTTGACCTTGTTGTCTCGGCGCCCGCCATCGCTGTCGTCGTACGTCAGCGGGTCCTCGCCGCCCTCACCTGAGTTGGAGCGGGCGCCGACCTGGTTCATCGCGATGGCCAGCGCCTCGTGAGCCTCTGGTGACAGGGCGCCCAGCGACATCGCGGTGCTGACGAAGCGCTTGACTATCTCGCCGGCGGGCTCGACATCTTCCAGTGGAAGCGGCTTCTCCGAGTCCTTGATGCGCAGCAGCTCGCGGAGCGTCTGCGGCGCGCCCATGCTCGACAGGCGCCGCCATTCGCGGTAAGCGTCCTGGTCGCGCGTCTCCGCAGCCTTCTTCGCAGCGCGAACCGCGAGCGGGTTGTAGGCGTGGTGCTCGCCCGCCTTGCGGAATCGAACGCGTCCGTGGTCGGGCACCGCTTCCGGTCCGGCCGCCGATCGCGCCTTGACTGCACGCTCGATGTCCGTCAGGTCGGCGCCCCCGACATGCGAGGGCACGCTGGGGAAGCAGCGCTCCATCACCTCGGCGCCAAGGCCCAGAGCTTCGAGAACCTGCGCGCCGCGGTAGCTCGCCACGCACGAGATCCCCATCTTTGCCATCACCTTGAGCAGGCCCGCCTCCAAAGCCTTGCGGTAGCGGACCTCGCCTTCGTATTGAGATGCGCCCTGCGCGCGCGCGGCGGCGGCGGTTGCCAGGGCCAGATAGGGATGAACAGCCGTCGCGCCAATCGAGATGAGGCACGCGACGTCGTGGACGTCGACGATATCGCCGGCGATCGCCACCAGGTCCTTCGTCATGCGCCCGCCCGTGACCAGGAGGTGTTCGTGCACCGCACCGACCGCAAGCGCCATCGGGATCGGCATGCGGGCGGGACCGGCGCGCCTGTCGCTCAGGGCAATGACGCCGTCGACCTCGTCCGCCTCGCGACACAACCTCATCAGAGCTTCGCTGAGCGAGTCGCCTGGTGCGAATGTCGCGTCGAGGACAGTGGCCTCCTCGAGCACACGCGCGAGCTCGCCCGCGCCAAGGACCGGAGACTCGAGCTCGAGCAGTCGCTTCGTGCCGGGCACCGCGGGGTGATGGCTGCGGCGGAGCTCGCGATCGGCGCCGCCTTCCGGCTCGAGACTCCCATGGCGCGCGCCGAGGAGCACGCGGAGCGACATGACGGCCTTCTCGCGCAGAGGATCGATGGCCGGGTTGGTCACCTGGGCGAAACGCTGGCGCAGATAGCCGTACAGACGGCGGGGCGTGCGACCGAGGGCCGCGATCGGGATGTCGTCGCCCATCGAGTACACAGGTTCCGCGCCGGTCTCGGCCATGGCCGTCACCACGAACTTCACGTCCTCCGCTCCCCATCCATGGAGGCCCTGCTGGGCGGGGAGGTCGTCGGGTGCGTCGACGTCAAGGTGGTGCCGCTCGACGGGGACGAGGATCCGGTCGGCGAGAAGACCGTAGTCGTGGCGCGCTGCCGCGCGCTCCTTCGCGTCGGCGTCGCGCAGCAGCGATCCGTCGCGCGTGTCCACCAGGAGCATCTGACCCGGGCCGAGCCTGCCGCGCTCGACCACGTCCGACGGAGCCATCGTCACCACTCCCGCCTCGGATGCCGCCGCGACCAGACCGTCCCTTGTGCGCTGCCAGCGCAGCGGCCGGAGCCCGTTGCGATCGAGTGCCGCGCCCACCACTATCCCGTCGCTGAACGCCAGGGCGGCGGGCCCATCCCAGGGCTCGAAGCGGATCGATTGATAGCGATAGAAGTCGCGCACCGCCGAAGCGAGATCGCCGCGACCTTCCCACGCGTCGGGGACCAGGCTCATCAGCGCCTCGGATACTTCCCAGCCGCGCTGCACCAGCAGCTCGAGCGCGTTGTCGAGCGATGCGGAATCGGAGCCTTCGGGCCAAACGACGCCGCGAAGCTCGGGCTCCAGCTCCGGCTCCCGCGCTCTCATCCACGCGCGGTTGCCGGTGATGGTGTTGATCTCGCCGTTGTGCGCGAGCATGCGGAAGGGTTGGGCGAGCCGCCAGTCGGGCATGGTGTTCGTCGAGTAGCGCTGGTGGAAGACCCCGAGCCGGCTTTCGCAATCCGGGTCGCGCAGATCGAGGTAGAAGTCAGCGAGGCGGGTGCCCGCCATCAGGCCTTTGTAGACCAGGGTCCGGCTCGAACAAGAAGGCAGATACATGCTCACGCCCTCGTCGTGCGCCCGCCTCTCCGCTCGGCGCCGCACCAGGTACAGACGGCGCTCCCACTCGTCGGGTTCGAGGTCGGGCCGTGCGATGAGCCCGTGCCAGATCACCGGCCTGGTCGCGCGCGCTCTCTCGCCCAGGCTGGAAGGGTCGACGGGCACCGCGCGCCACTCGAGCAGCCGAAGGCCCAGGCTCTCGATGGCATCCGCGACGATTCCGCGCGCACGCTCGTCCCAAGCGAACAGCGCCGCCACCGCGAACTCCCCGCCGAGAAGGCGGTGCGGTACCTGGATCAGCAGGCCCGCGCCATCTCCGCTCTTGCCGTCGGCGTCGAGGCCGCCGCGGTGCGCGAGGCGCGCCAGAGCCTGGGCGCCAAGGGCGACCGCCTCATGGCCGAGCCCGGGGGTGGCGACAAAGCCCATTCCACAGGCTGCCCGGGCCGTCGGCAGGTCCCCCGGCCAGGCAAGACGTGATCGGCGTAGCGCTGGGGGCACTGATCTGAAGGCTATCGGCATACGGCCAGACGGTCTAGTGAGCTACTGACAAAACCTTCCCGTATTCGTTGGTGTGTACCTCACATTCCCAAAAGGGCCTGGACGCGCAATGCCACCGCCATGTTGAGGCGCGTCTCTGGGTCCTCGAGGTCGACGCCGCTGATCTCGCGGATGCGGTCGAGCCTGTAGCGCAGGGTGTTCGGGTGCACGCGCAGGCGCTTGGCGGCTTCCTGCTGCTCGCCCGTTTCGAGATAGGCGCGAAGCGTGGGTACAAGGCTCCCCTTGCGTGCCGTGTCGTGCTCGATCAGCGGGCCGAGGTGCCGGCGGCTGTAGTCGACGAGCCGCTCGTCGGTCACGGCGGCCAGCAATCCTGTCAACCCCAGCTCGGGCACGGCCACCACCTGGCCCCACCGCTTGAACCGCGCCAGCGAGTCCATGACCGAGATCACCTCGCGCTGGGCCGCGGCAAGTCCGGCCGGCGCCTCGGCCGGCCCGCTGAAGCCGACCGAGACCGTGAAGCCGGGCTTCCAATCGGAGATCGTTTGCCGGATCTGGAGGCCGAGCGCGTGTCCGCGCGCCTGGTAGTCGCCGGGCTCGGTGCCCACGGGGAGGAGGGAGACCACGCTGTCTGAGCGCCCCTGGACGAGCGACCGGGGATAGCTGGAGCGCACGACGCCGGTGACGCGGCGGAGGAACTCACGCTTCAGGGCCTGGATAGCGTCCTCGGAGACCTGGCGCGAGCCGATGAAGCCGCGGAAGTCGTCGATGTCGACCAGCATCACGATGTGGTGTCCGTGCAGCGGATAGCCAAGGTGGCGGGCGCGGCGCTGCGCCGCCGCCTCCTCGCCATACGTCCCGTGGAGCAGGTCCTCCAGGAACTCTCCGCGCACCCTGCCCTCGACCTCCGAAAGCTCCCTCTCTTTGGCAACGGCAAGGGCCAGCACCAGCGCGGCCTGCTCGATCGCCATGAACGCCAGCTCCTCGTTGTGGGGCGGGTGATCGAGCACCGAGATGTAGCCGAGGACCTGGTTGGCGGCGAGGATCGGCGCGATCAGGCGCTCCCTCGACATCCCGACGTGGGGGAAGGCCGGCACCTTGACCGGCCCCCGCTTGGCCTCGATCTCCCGCAGCATCCGCTGAATCTGGGGGTCGAACAGGACTCGCTGCGGGGTGCCCTGGCGCTGGATGGTCTCCTTGCGGTGGGGATCGCCGGCGCCCCCGGCGTGGGCGAGCAGATGGAAGCTCGCGTCCTCGATCACGACAGCGCTCTCGAGCAGCCCGGCCAGCGTGGCGCAGATCTCCTTGACGCCCTTGCCGTCCAGCACCAGCTCGGTGAAACGCCGGTGGATGTCGAGAGAGCGCTTGAGGCGCCAGTGCTCGGCGTTGATGATCCTTTCCAGAAGCGGGGTCATCAGGTCGATGAGCTGGACGTCGGGTCCGACCGTGAAGAGCGGAACGTTCAGCCGGTTCGCCTCGCTCACCATCTCGGGAGGCAGCTTGCGGAGGTAAGGGTGGGGCCGCACCACAAGTCCCGCCCCATCAGAATCTGCGATTCGCGCGACCAGCCCGATCTGGGCCTCACGATCGTCCTTGATCGGAAAGCCGGTCGTGAACATGAGGTCGCCCGCCCTCGGCTGGATCTCGGGCGTCTCCATCGACCGCACCCACTCGATCGGGCGGTCGAGGCCGTCGGCCCCGGCGATCAGCTTGACGTTCGCGAAAGCGCCAAAGCGCATCGCCTCGCGAACCGTCGGCTTGGGCTCGGCGAGATCATCGGGCAGGACCTTACGCGCGGCCATGATTGGAGCTTAGTGTGTGGACGGAGGACAAGCAACCCTCTTCGAGGGTTGTGGCGTGAGCACTAGGCCGCTCACGACGCAGCGCGTAATCTCGAGCCATGACTTACGAGGAGGCCCCGGCCTGTGACCGTCACGAGTCGGTGGTCCCGATGAAGCTGCGCACGATGCACTCAGACTCGTCGCGGCCTGACACAGTGGTCGGCCTTTATGAGTGTCCGGAGTGTGGGCACGAAAGGCGCTACCCGATCCGCAGCGGAGAAGCCGCCTAGCTCTCACATCCAATCGTCAATCTGGGTGCTACGTTGGGCGCTGTGGCTGAGCGCCCTCAGGAATCCCTGACTCGCCTTCTCGTGTGGAACTACGCCCTTGCGCACGAGCGCACCCTGAAGGTCGTCGAGGTCTTGAGCGAGGAGCAGTTCGCAAAGCCTCTTCACCGTTCGGTCCACAGCATCGGCTGGCAGCTATGGCACATCGCCCGTTGGGACGACAGGTTTGCCGAGATCCTGCTCACAAATCTTCCCGACCTTGCTCGCGCGCACGGAGCGCCCCGACAGCTGTGGAACAGCGAGTCGATCGGCGAGCGGTGGGGTTTTCCGGTCGGCAACCTCGGCCTCCGAGATACCGGCACGGACATGACGGATGAGGACGCGGATCAGCTCACGCTGCCCGGCAAGTCAGAGGTAACCGAATACGCCCGCCGCGCCTTTGCCTTTGCCGATAACGTCTGCGGCTCGCTGACGGACCAGCTGATATTGATGGAATCGCCGCGCGATCCGGATCGCGAAAGCATCGGCCAGAACGTGATGTACTGGATCGACCACGTGAACCGCCATCTCGGAATGATGGAAGCGATGAAGGGGCAGCTGGGCCTGACCGGCAGCGCGACCTAACGACTCGGCGTGCAATCAGCTCTTCGTGATCAGCTCCCGTAGCACCAGCGGCAGGATGCCGCCGTTGTGCATGTAGCCCACCTCGGTCTCGTTGTCGACGCGCGAGCGGGTCTTGAAGACCGTCTTCTTGCCGTCGTCCGATTCGGCTTCGACCTCCACCGTCTGCCCAGGCGTAAGGCCGTCCAGACCGCGGACCGTGTACCGCTCCTTGCCTGTCAAGCCCAGTGATTGCAGGTTCTCGCCATGCGCGAACTCCAGCGGCAGGATGCCCATGCCGACCAGGTTGGACCGGTGAATTCGCTCAAGGCTCTCGGTAATGACAGCGCGGACGCCCTGTAGGAGCGGGCCCTTGGCCGCCCAGTCGCGCGATGAGCCGGAGCCGTACTCCTTGCCCGCGATCACGATGAGGGGCACACCCTCCGACCGGTAGCGCTCCGAGGCATCGAAGATGGTCATCTCCTTACCGTCCGGGAGATGCACCGTCCAGTAGCCTTCGCGCCCGACCAGCCTGTTGCGCAGGCGGATGTTGCCGAAGGTGCCGCGAACCATCACCTCGTGGTTGCCGCGTCGCGCGCCGAAGCTGTTGAAGTCCGGCCTCTCCACGCCGTGCTCGATGAGGTACTTGCCGGCCGGGCTGTCCGGCGGAATCGCCCCTGCCGGCGAGATGTGGTCGGTCGTGACGGAATCGCCGAGCAGCGCGAGAACGCGTGCCCCTTCGATGTCGGCGAGGGCTGTCGGCTCGGGTGCGAAGCCTTCGAAGTAGGGGGGCTCGTGGACGTACGTGGACTTCGCGTCCCATTTGAAGATGGGGCCGGTGGGCGCCTCCATCTTCTTCCAGTGCTCGTCGCCTTCGAAGATGCGCGCGTACTCGCGCTTGAACATGTCCTGCTTCACGCACTCCTGCACGACCTTGTTGACCTCTTCCTGGGAAGGCCACAGCTCCGAGAGCATCACGGGTTTGCCATCGCGCGTCGTGCCGAGGGGATCTTTTGTCAGGTCGATGTTGACGGTGCCGGCGAGCGCGTACGCAACGACGAGCGGCGGCGAGCCGAGGTAGCTCGCCTTGACCAGGGGATGGATGCGCGACTCGAAGTTGCGATTGCCGGAGAGCACCGCGACCACGCTGAGGTCTTCGGAGGTCACGGCCGCCTCCACCTCAGGGCTCGCGAGCGGGCCTGAGTTGCCGATGCACGTGGTGCATCCGTAACCGACGAGGAAGAAGCCGAGCTTCTCGAGCGGATCCATCAATCCCGCGGTCTCGAGGTAATCGGTCACCACGCGCGAACCGGGGGCGAGGCTGGTCTTGACGTATGGGCGCACCTCCATTCCGAGCTCGACCGCTTTCTTGGCCAGCAGTCCGGCTGCGACCATCACCGATGGGTTGGACGTGTTGGTGCAGCTCGTGATCGCGGCGATCACGACGCACCCGTTCTCGAGCTTGGCCGCGGGCTTGGCCGCCACCGCGACCGACGCTCGCCCGTTGATGGGCCCGCCTTCCTCGGTGAGCCGCGAAAGCGATTCGGGGTTGGGCTTGGGCCCGTTGCCGAACGCCGATGTGAAGCTCTCCCAGACCTTGGGCAGCGGCGCGCGGTCCTGCGGGCGCTTGGGCCCCGCCAGGCTCGGCTCCACCTTGGTCAGGTCCAGCTCGAGCAGCTCGGTGAACTTGGGAGTGGGGTCGCCGTCGCTCCGGAACAGGCCCTGCTCCTTCGTGTAGCGCTCCACCAGCTGGATCTGTTCGCGGCTCCGGCCGGTCACGTCTAGGTACCGCAGCGTCTGCGCATCGACCGGAAACAGCGCCGATGTGGCGCCGTACTCCGGGCACATGTTGCTGAGGGTCGCGCGGTCTGGCACAGAGAGGCTGGACAGGCCGTCGCCGCAGAACTCGACGAACTTCTCGACCACCCCGTGCTTGCGCAGCATCTCGGTGAGGGTGAGCACGAGGTCGGTGGCGGTGGAGCCTGCGGGCAACGCGCCGCTGAAACGGACGCCGACGACGATCGGCGTCGCCAGGTATGCGGGCTGTCCGAGCATGGCGGCCTCGGCCTCGATGCCGCCGACGCCCCAGCCGAGAACTCCGAGCCCGTTGACCATCGTCGTGTGGGAGTCGGTACCCATCAGGGTGTCGGGGATCGCGACCTTGCCTCCGTCCAGCTCGCGGACCTGCACCACCTTGGCGACGTACTCGAGGTTGACCTGATGGCAGATGCCCATGCCTGGAGGGACCAGGGAGAAGTTGTGGAACGCCTGCTGGGCCCAGCGCAGGAGGGCATAGCGCTCGTGATTGCGCTCTATCTCCCGCTCGATGTTGCGGGTGTAAGCGTCGCGGAAACCGAAAGCGTCGACCTGGACCGAGTGGTCGATGATGAGGTCGACTGGGACCAGCGGGTCGACCCTGCCCGCGTCCTTGCCCGCGCGCTGCATCGCAGACCGCATCGCGGCCAGGTCGACGACAGCGGGCACTCCTGTGAAGTCCTGCATCAACACGCGCGCGGGGAGGAAGGGCAGCTCGGCATCCTTCGGCGGAGCTTTCGGCCACGAGGCCAGGCTCTTCACGTTCTCCTCCCGCGTCGTGCCGGCGGCGCTGAGGCGCAGGAGGCCTTCCAGGAGAACCTTCACCGTCATCGGCAGCCCCGAGGGGTCCGGCAAGCCCGCTTTCGACAGCGACCCGAGAGAATAAAAGTCGAGCTCGGTGCCGGCAAGTCGAGAGCGGGAAGCGATCACGAAGTCATCGTACCCTCCGCCCTTCAGGGGGGAGGGCTGGGGTGAGGGGCGTTCATCACGAGGGCCTTCGAGGGCGGTGCGCGCGCATGACCTCGGCGATGCGCCGGGTTCCGTCAGCGGTCTCGATGGTATCGAGTGCTTGGGGCAATGCCAGGCGCCAGTTGGGCCATTCCGTGGTCGTGCCCGGCACGTTGGGTCGCTCCTCCACGCCGAGCGCGTCCTCCAGTGAGGCGAGCGCGATACAGGATTGCGACGCGGCGAGTGCCGAGTAAGTCGCGACGGCGACGTCGACGGGAGGCGTGCCATCCGGCGCGTGTGCCACCTCGAGCAATCGGTGGCGCAGCCGGTGCTGGCGGTGGTCTGGCTCTGTCAGGTTCCAGATTCCGGCCAGGGTCGGCAGGTCGTGCGTGCCGACCGCCGCCACCGCTTTCTTCGGCCACTGGTCGGGCGTCGGGCCCTCGAACCAGAGCAGGCGGTACGAGAGAGCGCTTTTTGCTTGCAATCGTTTTCGCACCGCTGGTTCGACCAGGCCGAGGTCCTCGCCGATGACGTACGCCTTCGCGCGCCGGCTCTCCAGGGCGAGGAGGGCGAGCATGTCCGGCGCCGGATAGCGTACGTAAGCTCCGCCGCCGGGCGGCGAGCCGCTTGGGATCCAGAAGAGGCGGAACAGGCCCATCACATGGTCGAGGCGAATGCCCGCCGCGTGGACGGCGGCGCTGCGCACCGCTTCGATGAACGGCTCGTAGTGAGCACGCCGGAGCTTCCAGGGGTCGAAGGGGGGAAGGCCCCAGTCCTGGCCGTCCGGGAAGAACTCGTCGGGTGGCGCGCCCACGCGAATGCCGGGGGCGAGGAGGTCTTGCCAGCGCCATGAGTCAAAGCCGTCTGACGCGAAACCCACGGGCACATCTGTGATGAGGTCGATCTCGCGCGCCGCTCGCGCCATCTGGCGGTCCAGGTGGAACTGCTGCCAGACATGGAATGCGACGCGATCCGCCAGCCTGCGCCGCTCGCCATCGAGGGCCGCGGCGTCGGGATGCCGCAATGCGGCCGGCCAATCGCGCCAGGCGGGCCCGAGCTCCTCGGCCAGCGCGTTGTAGGTGGCGAAGTCGCGCAGGGCGCGGCCCTTGCCTTTGGCCCAGGCCTCGATGCCGCGGGGTTCGGGCGCGGCCTTGAAGATCGCCGCCAACGCTCTTGTCTTGAGCCGGAACACCTCGTCGTAGTCGATGAGGCGCCGCTCGTTCAGCGTCTGCGCCTCCGCGCGCAGCGGTAACAGCTCGGCCGCGCATCTCTCGGCGCCATCGACGTCGTCGACCCTCAGGTAGAGCGTGTTGCGGAAGCGGCGCGATGACGAGTAGTAAGGGGACGGCTGGTACGGAAGAGTCGGGTTCTGAGCGCCCAGGGGGTTGAGGAGGAGGACCGACGCGCCCTGGCTTCGCGACCACCGCGCGAAGCGGCGGAGGTCGCCCATATCGCCGATTCCCCAGCTGTCTTTCGATCGCACGGCGTAGAGCTGCACCGCCCAGCCCCACGCGCGGTTGGGCGCGGCGCTGCAGGGCCCTGGTGGCATCGAGTGGCGCCGAACCGCCGGCGGGCGCTCGCCTGATGCGCCCATGGCTTGAAGGATTGCCGCTTCGGTATCGGTTGACGTCTCGACGAGCTGACCCTGGTAGCTCCAGTAGGAGGGCAGCACTCCCCATCGCTTCGCGCGCTCGGTCACAGCGTGCAAGTATCGTGGCCACCGGATAATTCGCGCCATGGCCGTGCGCTCCGCCATCGGCGGTTCGATCCGAAGGCGCGAGGACCCGCGGCTGGTCGCGGGCGCGGGGCGGTATACCGACGACATTCAGCCGGACGGCTGCCTGCACGCCGTGTTCATACGCTCGCCGCACGCACACGCCCGCATCGCCGGCGTGGACGTGAACAGCGCGCTGAGGTTGCCCGGAGTCATCGGAGTTTTCACGGCGGCAGATCTCGAGTTCTCGTCGGAGACCGCGCGCCCGAGACTCTGCTCGGACGAGGTGAAATTCGTCGGCGATGCCGTCGCCGTGGCAGTCGCGGCCACGCGAGAACAGGCTGTCGACGCGTCTGCCGCGGTGGTTGTCGACTACGAGGTCCTGCCGGCGCTCGTCGATACCGCTGTCGCGCTCGAGGGAGGTGCGATGCTGGTTCACCCCGACAAGGGCGACAACCTCGCCTTCGAGTTCGACCTGGGAGAGGATGGCGCGCTGGAAGGCGCTGCCGTGGTCGTCAGGTCTCGATTCGTAAATCAGCGACTCGCGGCAGTCCCGATCGAGGCCAACGCGGTGGTGGCGGAGCCCGATGGACAAGGCGGCATTCGCATGTGGACTTCGACCCAGGTGCCGTTCGGTGTCCGCAGCGCAGTTGCCGACGCACTCGGCCTTCCGGAGGCAAGCGTGCGAGTCATCGCCGGCGACGTGGGCGGCGCTTTCGGCGCCAAGCTCATGACCTATCCCGAGCAGAGCGTGATCGCCGCAATCGCGAAAGAGCTCGAACGCCCGGTGCGCTGGTTTGAGTACCGCAGCGAGAACATGCTGGCGATGACCCATGGGCGCGGCCAGGTCCAGCACGTCGCGTTGGGTGCCACCGCCGATGGCAAGCTGGTCGGCCTGGAGGCGGACGTGGTGGCGGATGCCGGAGCTTACGCGGGCCTGGCTCCGCCGCAGCTGGTTCTTACTGCACTGCTTGCCTCGAGCGTGTATGCCATCCCTCGGATCCGGTGGCGCGGCAGCTGCGTCTATACCAACACCGCTGTCATGTCCGCGTACCGTGGCGCCGGTCGCCCCGAGGCGATAGCACTGATCGAGCGGGCGATGGACATGCTCGCGATGGAGCTGCGTTTGGATCCTGCCGAGCTGAGGCGGCGCAACCTGATCGGCGGCCCCTTCCCGTACACGACGGCCACCGAGCTCACCTATGACACCGGTGACTACGTGCGAGCGCTCGACCTCGCGCTGGAGGCGGCGGGTTATCAGGAGCTGCGAAACGAACAGCGTGCGCGGCGCGAGCGTGGCGACAGCGTGCAGCTCGGCATTGGCCTGTGCACGTACGTCGAGATGACCGCGGTGCTCAACACCACGGAGTTCGGAGAGGCGCGCGCGGAGCCGGATGGCTCGATAGTGATATCGGTAGGTACCACCTCCAGCGGGCAGGGGCACGAGACTGCTTACGCCCAGCTGGCGTCGGTGCTTCTCGGTGTTGCGGTTGACAGCGTTCGAGTCGTGCAGTCGGACACCGGCGCGGTGGCCAGGGGGTCGGCGACGTCTGGATCGCGGTCGCTCCAGCTCGGCGGCAGCGCCGTGCGAGGAGCGTGCATTGCGCTTGTCGACATGGCACGAGAGGAGGCGGCGCGGCGGCTGGAGGCCAACGGTGAGGATGTCGTCCTCATGCCTGATGGACGCTTTGGCGTCAAGGGCGTGCCGGCCACCGCGCTGGGGTGGGCGGACCTGGCCGCGGAGGCGACCCTTGTCGCGGGGTTTGATTTCGAGCAGGACGACCAGACCTTTCCCTTTGGATGCCATCTGGCAGTGGTCGAGGTCGACGTGGACACGGGAGAGGCGCGCCTCGTACGCCACATCGCCGTCGATGACTGCGGGACGGTGCTGAACCCGATGCTGGTGGAGGGGCAGATCCATGGAGGGGTGGCGCAGGGGGTGGCGCAGGCGCTTTACGAGGAGTTCGTCTACGACGCCGAGGGAAATCCACTGACCACGAGCCTTGTCGA
>VBIU01000058.1:0-9208 GCA_005880945.1 Chloroflexota bacterium
AGCCCTTCGAAGCCTGCTTGACGACCCGCGCGTGTTCGATGCGGTGGTCGTCCTGCTCGCAACGTGGTTCCTCCTTTCCGCCTACGTCGTCGCATGGGCGTACGTGATCAAGCCCCAGGTTGTGGTGGAATCCGTTTCGGCGGGCCTCGTCGCCGTCAGCGCCTCGTGGTTCGCGCTGACCGGCTTCCTGTTCTTCGCGTTCGGGCGAGGGCTTGGGCGCGGCCGGCCCTGGAACCGTGCCCTTCCCGACGGCCATGTGGGCACGCTTGGCGCGGCGCTCGTCTTTGGAGCGGCGTGGATCGCCGATGCGTCGTTCTGGGTGCCCTTCGTCGGGCGAAACCAGATCGGGCTCGAGGCCCTCTTCAGCCCTCCCCACCTCCTCGAGGTCGCCGCCGCGGCGGTCATGGTGAGCGGCCCCCTCCGCGCTGCCGCCCGCCGGGGTGAGACCACTGCCAGCGTGGTGACGCTGATGTCGGTCGCCCTTCTCCTATCGGTGCTGACATTCGCCACCCAGTTCGCCCACCCGTTGATCGACCCATGGGCCGCCGGCGCCTTTCCCTACCGCGTACAGCTCGCCGGCATCCAGCTCTCGTGGGTCGCCGACAACCTCGGCGTCGCTTCGATCCTGGCCCAGGCGGCGATCCTGGTCGGGACAGCGCTGCTGCTGAACAGCGCGTTCAGGCTGCGCTTCGGATCGCTGACAGTGGTTTTCGCTGTCAACGGCGTCTTCGTGACGATCACGAAGCAGAGCTACGACCTCCTGCCCGTCGCGATCCTGACCGGGCTCGCCGGGGACGTCTGGCTGAGCTGGGCGCGGCGCTGGCCGGGACGCCGAGGAGCATCCCTCGGCGCGGTGATCGCGGGTTCGTTCGCTCTCCTTTCTATGGTTGCCGTGGCCATCGTCGCCGGCGGCCTCGCGTGGAACATGTCGCTTGCGTCGGCCGTCGTCTTCGCGTCGATGATGCTGGGCTGGCTGATGGGTCGACTCCTGCCGGCGGGCCTGCCGGCCGCGATGGTGCTGACGCCGACGCCTATGCCGGGCGAGCCTGCCGTGGCGCACTGGACCAGGGACCCCGAAAGCACATTGCGGCCGCAGCTGGTGAAGGCGGCGCTCGACGACCTGGGCACGCCGGAGCGTCTCGGCCGGAGCCCTCTTGCCCTCTTACCCGGGGTCTCGCGCGGGGGCTCGGCCGCCAGCGACCTGCGTGCCCTGCTGATCGACGTCATCGGCGAGCTGGCCGCCTCGGCCTCGCCGCGCGACGCGGAGGCCGGGCACCTGCTGCTCGACTACTACGTGAAGAGGGTGGGCAGCCACGAGGTGATCATGGAGCGGCTCCACCTCTCGCGCCCGACCTTCTATAGGAGGCTGCAGCGCGGGTTTGCCCTGTGCGCGGAACGGCTGGACGAGATGAGCGAGTTCGCCCAGCGAGTTCCCGTCAACGATTGAGACCAATTTCGAGACCCAAGAGACTGACCTCGACACCGGTTCGGCCGGATGCTGTTCGGTGAATTGGGCAGGCTCCTGAACGTCGAACACCTCGTGACGCTCGCGGTGATCGCCGCCTGCATCGCAGCCCTCGTCACAGCCGCCCGACTGAGCCCGGGAGCGTGGACTGTCGCCGCCTCCCGAGCGCTGGCGGTTCTCATCGTCGCCAACGAATGCGGATGGTGGGTGTGGCTCGGCTTCCAGCACACCTGGTCGGCCGGCTACGCGCTTCCCCTTCAGCTGTGCGACGTCGTCGCTTTCGTGGCTGCTGCCGCGCTCTGGACGCGTCATCGGCTGCTCGTCGAGCTCACCTACTTCTGGGGCGTCGCCGGCACCGCGAACGGTCTGCTCAGCCCAGACCTGCCAGACCACTTTCCGAGCTATCTCTTCCTTCAATACTTCATCGCGCACGGCACCATCGTCGCGGCTGCCCTTCTGCTGGTGATCGGCCTGCGGATCACGCCACGACAGGGTGCGGTGGCGCGGGTCCTGGCGCTGACCCTGGCGCTGGTGGTGCTCGACGCGGGGGTGAACCTGGTCAGCGGCGGCAACTACATGTACCTGCGGCATACGCCCGACGTGCCCAGCCTGCTCGACCTGATGGGACCGTGGCCGTGGTACATCGTCGAGGCGGCCGGCCTGGCGGTGGCGATCTTCGTGGCGCTCGACCTGCCGTTTGCGATCGGGCGCAACCGACGGCAGAACAACCGGGCGATCGAGGCGCGCCGGTGAGCGTGGAGAGCTTCCTCTCACCCGCCGAGACGCGAACGCTCGAGGCGATATGCGACGCACTGGTGCCGTCCATCGATGCGGACGACACCGCAGGCGAGCGACGTGAATTTCTCTCGCGCTCCGCGTCCGACGTCGACGTGGCAGGGCTGCTCGTAGTCGCGCTCGCGAGCGAATCAAGTGAGACGAGAGCACGCTTCCGGCAGCTGCTGGGATTGATCGGGAGCCGGGTGTTCGGCCTCGCGATGACCGGCAGGCCGCGGGGATTCGCGGAGATGGCGCCACCCCTGCGCGAGCTGGCGCTGCGGCGAATGGCCGAGAGTCCCCTGCCCTTCCTCCGGCGGGCATTTCAAGCTCTGAAACGCCCCGCCGCATTCATCTTCTATGCGCTTCCTGAGAACCCGAGCTGGAAGGCGATCGACTACGCCCCCAACCGCCCTGCTCACGGGGCTGCCGTCTCGAAGCCGATCCGCACGCTTTCGATCACCGGGGACGTGGAGCTGACCGCCGACGCCGTGGTCGTCGGCTCTGGGGCCGGAGGATCTGTGGTCGCGGCCGAGCTGGCGGCGGCTGGATCGGACGTTGTCGTGCTCGAGATGGGCGAATACATGAGCGAATCAGACTTCACCGGCAACGAAGCCGAGATGACCTCGCGCCTTTATCTCGGTCACGGGCTGCTCGCGACGTCTGACCTCGGGATCACCGTACTGGCCGGCTCGTGCCTTGGCGGCGGCACCGTCGTCAACTGGAGCGACTCGCTCCGCACTCCGCCCGAGGTGCTGGACGAGTGGGATCGCGTTCATGGTCTCGAAGGCGCGGCGGGCCAGGCCTTCCAACGCGGCTTCGACGTCGCCGAACGGCGGATGGATGTGAGCACGCGCGACAGCGCTCCAAATGAGAACAACGCGGCACTGAAGCGTGGATGCGAAGCCCTTGGCTATCACTGGGATTTCATCCCCCGCAACGCTTCGGGCTGCGAGCAGCGATGCGGCGGGTGCCAGTACGGGTGCCCTCTCGGCCGCAAGCGATCCTCTCTGCTCACGTTCCTTCAGGACGCGCACGACAGCGGAGCCCGGGTCGTCGCCGGTTGCCGGGTGACCAGGGTGCTGGCCGCCAACGGCCGCGCGTCCGGTGTCGAGGCATCGGCCGGCGCTGGCCGGCATCGCGTCGTCGTGCGCGCGCCGGTCGTCGTGGTGGCGGGGGGCAGCGTCGAGTCGCCGGCGGTGCTCTTGCGCTCAGGACTCGACAACCCGAACATCGGCCGGCACCTGCACCTGCATCCGGTCGCCGTGATGGCCGGCTTCTACGACCATCCGACACGAGCCTGGGAAGGGTCCCCGCAAACCATCAAGACCGATGAGTTCGCCCATCTGCATGGAGAGCACGGGTTCCGGATAGAGATGGCCCCCGCCCTACCGGGGACCATCGCGTCTGGCACCGCGTGGGACGGCGGGCTTCAGCACAAGGAGCAGATGCTGCGGGCCGCGGCCGCCGCGATCTTCTTCGTGCTGACTCGCGACACCGGCGAGGGAAAGGTGCAGCTGGATCGGCGCGGGCAGCCGGTGATCCGGTACTGGCCCAATCGCATTGACTCCGGCTTCCTGGTCAGGGGCATGCAGGAGATCACGCGAATCGCCTTCGCGGGCGGCGCGGTTTCAGTCACCTCGACTCATTCGCCGTCGCTGCGATTGGATGCAGACGGCGGCCATCCCGGCGCAGTCGGCACCGAACGGCTGGAGCGCTTTCTGGGGGAGATCGCCCGGCGCGGCATCGCGCCCAACCGCCTGCCCCTGTTCAGCGCACACCAGATGGGGACCTGCCGGCTTGGAGCCGCCCCCGCGACCTCGGTCGCCGACCCTTACGGCCAGGTGCACGGGATCAAGGGCCTCTTCGTCGCCGACGCAAGCGGCTTCCCATCCGCCTCAGGCGTCAACCCCATGCTGACGGTGATGGCGCTCGCGTACCGGGTCGCTCAGCGAATCAAAGCGGGCTGAAGCTCCCGGCCATCCCTGCCACGCCCCTGCTCTAGTTAAAGTTTCCTGCCATGCGAATGGCCGAGGCCGCGCTTGGCGTCCTCATCCTGGCGATCGCCTTGTACGACGTGTTCCAGTCGGTGGTCCTGCCGCGGCCCTCGGTCGGCAAGCTACGCGTCGCACCGTGGATCCTGCGCCCTCTCTGGGTGACGTGGCGGTGGTTGGGGACGCGCGACGAGCGCATCGACCGGCGTGAGAACTGGCTGGGCACGTTCGGGCCGGTCGGCCTCATCGCCCTGCTCGCGTTCTGGAGCCTCTCCAGCATCCTCGGCTACGCGCTGATCCTCGACTCCATCCCGCAAGAGATCACTCCTCCGCCAGCGGACTTCTGGACGTCTCTCTACTTCTCGGCCGGCACGCTGCTTCCATTGAGCTACGGGGAGATCGTTCCGGTCGGGGCGGTGGCGCGCATCGTGATCGTCGCCGAGAGCGCAACCGGGATCGCTTTGATCGCGCTCGTGATCAGCCTGCTCTTCTCGCTCTACGGCTCATTTCAGCGCCGCGAGGAGCTGGTGGTCACCCTCGACGCGCTGGCCGGCGCGCCGCCCGCCGGTTTGCAGATCCTCGAGACTGTCGCAAAACACCGGATGCCCGACGAGCTCCGGGCGACGTTCGACGCCTGGCGGGGCTGGTCGGCAGCCGTGCTCGAAAGTCACCTCGCCTACCCGATCCTCGTCTACTTCAGGTCCAGCCACGACAACGAGGCATGGCTCAATTCTTTCGGCGCGGTCATGGACGCGGCCACGCTGGTGTTGAGCACAGTCGTCAGCGAGGATGCGACCGAAGGGCACGCACGGCTCATGTTCAAGGTGGGCAATCACCTGGTCGAAGACCTTGCGTGGTACTTCAGGTTCAAGAACGCCGGAGTGCCGATCGTGGAGCGCCAGGAGTTCGACGACGCCAGGGACAGGCTGATCAAGGCGGGCTTCAACTGCCGCGAGGCGGACATCGCCTGGAGCGAATTCGCGTCCCTGCGCTCGATGTATGCGTCCCCGCTCAACGAGCTGGCCCGACGGCTGGCCATCCTGCCGGCCAAATGGATCGGCGACCGGTCCTACCTGCCTCACGCGCAGCGTCAACCGGCTCGCGCCCGTCGTGCGAAGCGGGCGTAGCTGAAGCCCTCAGCCGAAGAGGGCCAGCTCCCGAGCCTTGAGCACTGCCTCGCCCTTCGAGTGGACGCCGAGCTTGCCGCCGACGCTCCGGATGTGCGAGCGCACTGTCGCGTAGCTGATCCCCAGCCGTGACGCGATGTTGCGGCTCGACGTGCCTTCCGAGATCAAGCGAAGGACCTCGATCTCCCGAGAGGTCAGCTGCTCGAACTCGCCGTTGAAGCTGCCTCGGGGCTTCATGCGCCGGCCTCGTCGATCTCCCGGCCGTGCAGGTCGGTCCAACCGACGACGGCCATCACCGTTAGGAGCTGTGCGGGCAGCCCGTGCAGCACAAGACGCCGCCCGAATCCATGCCCCCACTACCCATCGACGTTCGGCCCCGATTCGACGCCGACGCCTTCTGGCCCCGACCACGCGGCCCCGCCATCCGCCTCGCGTCTTCCCATTCCGTGGTCGATCTGCTTCACCCACCGGTCGAGCACCTCGACCCAATGCTCGATATGGCGTTGCAATCCCCCGTTATCGAGGCCTCTGCCGTCGAGACTCTCCGCTTTCTCGTCAGCCATATCCCTCTCTTTGCCCAAGAGTTAACGAAGCCGCCCTCGTGGGATGCGGAGAGCTTAACTCAAAGCCAATACTTCTGCAATAGTTCTGAACTATATAAGTTGTTGCTAACCTAGATATCCAAGCTTATGATGTAGGGGCGTGTGCGTAAAATCTGAATAGGCGCTCGGGACATCTGGCTGATGGCGGGCTTGAGGGATGGCAAAACAGGAAGAGCAGGCGATCTACAGCATTGGAGCCGTGGCTCGCATGCTCGACGTCCCCAGCTCCACGCTTCGGGGCTGGGAGGAGCGCTACGGCGTCGTCACGCCTCGGCGTAGCGAGGGCTCTCAGCGCCTGTATTCGCGAAGCCAGGTCGAGCAGCTTCGCTTCATCAAGCTCCAGCTCGAATCCGGCAACAGCGCCGCCGACGCGCACCGCCTCCTGTCTCAACACCTGGCGGCTGGGGCGGTACGTATCGCCCCGCCCCGTGTCGGCGAAGAACGGGGACCTCTAATCCTCATCGCCGAGCGCGATGCGTACGCGGCGGACCTGGAGGAGTACTTCCTTCGGACTGAAGGCTACGACGTGTGCGTTGCCCTGGACGCCAATCAGGCGAGGGTGCTTTTCGCGGAACGGTCGCCCGACCTCGTCGTGATCGACCTCCTCATCTCGGGCGCGGCAGGGTTCCGCCTGTGCTCCGAGATCACCTCGAAGGCCGCGGTGCCGGTGCTGGCGGTCGCCTCCATCGATGCCACCGACGAAGCCCTGGAGGCGGGCGCCTCGGTCTTTCTCACCAAGCCTCTAGAGCCCTTGAAGCTCGTCTCTTCGGTGCGCGATCTGCTCGGCACGAGCGCGCTCGTCCGGGCGGCGCGGCAGGCGGAAGTGACTCTCTGATCGAGCGGCTTTCGAGCGGCAACGAGCGGCTGGACGAGATCCTCAACGGAGGTCTCCTGCGCAACGCGATCAACCTGATCATCGGAGTGCCGGGCAGCGGCAAGACGATCCTCAGCCAGCAGTACGTCTTCAGCAACGCGACGGTGGAACGACCCGCGCTCTTCCTCTCGACCGTGACGGAGCCCGTGGACAAGGTAATTCGATACGGCCAGTCGCTCGACTTCTTCGATGCCGCCGCGATCCGAGATCGGCGCGTGATCTACGAGGACCTCGGTGTTCTATTGACCAGGAACGGCATTGGGGGCATCAGCCCGGATATCGCCGGCGAAGTGCTCGATGCCATCGACAGGTTCCTGAAAGAGCTGCGCCCGGGGATCCTCGTGATCGACAGCTTCCAGGCGTTTCACGCCTTCGCCAGGGACGAGAACCAGTTCCGGCTGTTCCTCCACGGCCTGATCAGACGCTTGACCGCCTCGGCGACGACCGCCATATGGAATGCTCCATACAACAACGAACAGGCGCAGGAGGTCGCGGAGTTTGCGGCGGCAGACGGGGTCGTCTCGCTCGACATCCAGCGCCGCGGTGGGCGCGAGCTACGCGTCTTGCAGGTGCTCAAGCTGCGCGGCAGCCCATTTCTGTCGGGCGAGCACGCATACCGCATCTCCACTTCGGGCATCGACGTGTTCCCACGCCTGGCCGACCATCAGGACCGCTCTCCTTACGAGTTGAGCGGAGAGCGCGTGGCGACTGGTGTGCCGGCCCTGGACAAGATGCTCGGCGAAGGTTACTGGGAGGGCTCGTCCACCATGATCTGCGGCCCATCCGGGGTGGGCAAGACGCTGATGGGGATGCACTTCATCTTGCAGGGCGCCCGGACCGGCCAGCCGGGCATCCTGGCGACGTTCCAGGAAACGCCTGGCCAGCTCGGCAGGATCGCAACCGGCTTCGGCTGGTCGGTCGACGAGCCTGGAGTGCACATCCTCAGCCGGAGCGTCGTCGACATGTACATCGACCAATGGGTATATGAGCTCCTGGACCTGATCGACAAGACCGGGGCCAGGCGAATCGTGATCGACAGCCTCGTCGACCTGATGGTCACAGCCGGCGACGTGGTTCGGTTTAGGGAGTGGATGTACTCGCTCATTCAGCGCTGCGCCCGCAGGGGAATCAGCCTGATGATGATCGTGGAGGTGCCCGAGCTCTTCCAGCTGCGGCGGATCTCGGAGCAGGGCGTATCCCACCTTTCGGACAACGTGATCCTGCTTCAGTACGTACAGGATGGCGCGCGCCTCACGCGTGCGGTGACAGTGCTCAAGACCAGGGCCGCCCGTCACGAGCCGGTGGCCCATCGCTATGAGATCTCAGACCGAGGCCTCGAGCTCGGAGAGCAGATAGCGCTCGAGCGCTGAGCCTTCGGTGCCATTGGCCGGGCCAGACGTTTTCCTCTAGGAGGAGTGCCTTCTGGGGCAAGGAGCGCGGCCGAGCGCGGCCGCGACGCCATCCGATCAACCGGTGGTTCAGACCGGACTCAAGGAGGAGACCCGTGGCGACCGCCCAGATCAGCGCCGACCCTGTCAAGCGTGCGGCGGCAAACCCCAAGCTAGAGCTGCTCGAGCGCCTCGGGTACATCGTGCGGGGCGCCCTCTACGCGGTGATGGGAGTGCTCGCCCTCAGGATCGCCCTCCGAATCGGCGGCGGCAAGGCGACAGACCTGCAGGGCAGCCTCGTGTCCCTGGTCAGCAACCCCTTCGGAAAGCTGGTGCTGATCCTGGTGATAATCGGCCTGGCCGCGTACTCGCTGTGGGGTCTCATCAGGGCTGTCTACGACCCGCTGCACCGCGGCCGCGACGCCGAAGGCCTGGCGGCGCGGTTCGGCTTTGTGACCAGCGCGCTCTGACACCACCCAGAAGACCGTAAGCGCGGTCCTAGCGCACCGGCTTGGGGGATGGCTCACGATCGGCCTGGGCCTGGTCGCGATGTGAATCGCCATCGGTCAGTTCTACGAGGCGGTGCGAGCCAGGTTCAAAGATGACCTGAAGAGCGCCGAGATGACCCTCTCTGAGAGAACCATGGCCATCGAACTAGGGCGCTTCGGGATGGCGGCGCGCGGAGTCACGTTCCTGGTGATCGGCTGGTTCCTCATCCAGGCCGGGCTCCATCACGACGCAGGCCGGGCGCACGGATTTGGCGGCGCGTTCCTGTTCCTGCTCGCCCAGCCGTACGGTCATTTGCTCGTCGGCATCATCGCGCTGGGATTTGTCGCCCTCGGACTTCACTCGTTCGCGTGCGCGCGCTGGGTCAGGCTGCTCGGAAGCTCGGGCTGAGGCAGATGGTCGCGGCCTTCCCGGCGCACAGGGCGACCGCCTCGCCATTCCGGCGGCGGCTCTTCGTCCTGGGCCTCGTGGGCATGG
>VBIU01000058.1:9224-36616 GCA_005880945.1 Chloroflexota bacterium
ATCCCGGTCGAGCGCTTCGTTCAATCCGTCGATTGGGGACCGCTCGTGCAGGTGTTCGCGTCCCTGGACTGGATCGAAGGCAGCCGCCAGCAGATTCTGGGCATCGCCGGCATCGCGCTGATGGCCGCAGTCAACTGGAGAGCCCTTCCGCTGCTGGTAGTCACTGCACTTAGCGGCGCGATCTATTCGCTGACCGCGATGGTGATCGACAGGCCGCGGCCGCCGGAGGGCTTGGTCCATGTCATCCGTCACACCGGCAGCTCCAGCTATCCGAGCGGGCACGTCGCATTCTTCAGCTGGTTCTTCATCCTCCTCATCCTTTGCCTGGCGGTTGGGCGTCTCCCCAAGCCGATGGTTGCAGCTGCGTGGGTCGCAGCGGCATTCGTGCTCCTGGCAGTGTGTCTTGGTCGCATCTACATGGGCGAGCACTGGCCCAGCGACATCCTGGGCGGCCTCGCGCTTGGGCTGGGCTGGACGTCGTTGGCGCTGTCGGTGAGGCTGATCTCCGACCCTGTCCTGGGCCGCGGGAAGTAGCAATGGCGCGAACGGCTCGAGGCTCGAGCGCAAAGCGAGCGACCAGCTTGCTGATCCTGAGCTCGAAAGCGGGCTCGATGACGCCGCAGATCGAGGCCAAGCTTCGCAACGCGTTCGCCGGCAGCCTGATCGTCGAGTTCGACCCCAGGATGGATGTGGAAAAACTGGTCTCTCCGAGAGCGACGGTCATCGTCGCGGGCGGGGACGGCACCATCGGCTGGGTCGTGCGCAAGCTGGCCGAGACGAACCACCCGATCGGCATCCTTTCGCTGGGCACCTTCAACAACTTCGCGAAGTCTCTTCATCTGCCCACCAAGGTCGATGCCGGCATCCGCGTCATCCAGACAGGGCGACCGCACCCGATCACACTCGGTCGAGTGAACGGCAAGATCTTCCTCGAAGCAGCCGCGATCGGGCTTTTCGGCGAAACGATCGCCGCCGGCGAGTCCGCCAAGGATCGCGCCTTCGGCGTGTTCGCGGAGGACGTGAAACACATCGCCGAGGCGAGGCCGTTCACCTATGAGCTGGATGGCGACATCAAGGGTTCAGGCACCGCGATGTCGCTCGTCTTCACGAACACCACCTCGATCGGCTCGCAGATGCCGGTCAGCGACAAGACGCCGGTGGACCCTTACCTCGAGCTTTCAGTGCATGCAGGCGCCACCCGCACGGACATCGTCAAGCGGGTACTCGCGCGCGCCGTGCTGTCCAAGCACAAAGAGGGAGGCCTCGGCCAGGTGTTCCGGTTCGGCAAGCTCGAGGTGACCACCAAGCCGAACGTGCGCATCTACGCCGACAACGCGAACGCCGGCCGCACGCCGGCGACCATCACGGCGGAGCTCAGCGCAGTGCGGGTGATCCTCGACCGATGAGCGCCGAGGCCAAAGAGGCAACGCCCCCACTCGCGGAGCAGCCCAAACAGGCCGCGAAGGAGGTCATCGCCGGGCAGCCGGGGCCCACGGCCCGCCGCTGGCTGGGCCCTACGGCTCTCGTGGTATTCATCCTCTTCGCGATCGATACGTATGTGGTGGTCAACCACCTGTCCTTTGCATACGACCTCACGACCACCATGTTCATCCAGCAGTTCAACTGGGGCCCGCTGGTGTATCCGATGGAGCTCATCAACATCAGCGCCGGCTACTGGCAGGTGCTCCTGGGCCTCGTCGCCATCGTCGCCATGTTCATATTCGAGCGCCGCGCGGGCTGGCTGATGCTGATCGGCTCGATCTCGAGCCTGATCGACAACATCATCAAGCTCCTCGTCTCCCGGAACCGGCCGACGGTGGACCTCGTGCACATCCTCCAACCAGCCTCGGGCTTCAGCTATCCAAGCGGGCACGCAGTGTTCTTCACCTGGATGAGCTTCATGATCGCCGTGGCCGTGGCGCCCAGGATCAGGCCTGCCTACCGGCCGATCCTTTGGACCTTCGCCGCCATCGTGGTCGTCCTCACGTGTCTCGCCAGGGTGTGGGCCGGGGACCACTGGCCGAGCGACGTTTTGGGCGGCGTGATGCTCGCGATCGGCTGGTCGGCATTCGTGCTGTGGCTTCCGGAGCGGTGGTTGCCGTCGCCGAACGTCCGGTGGTTTCGGGGACGCGCCCGGCCGACCTCATGATCCGGGGGCGATTCCTCGCTGTCGCGCTCGCTGCCGCCGCAGCCGCGGGAATCATCACGGCGATCATCGTCATGCAGCCCATCCCGCCTGCGGACGTGACGATCGAGCGCGAAGTGCAGGCGACGGACTGGGGTCCGCTCGCACTTGCGTTCCCGGCTTTCAGCTGGATCGGCGACGCGAAAGGGGCAGTCGTCGACGCCCTGGTGTTCGTCGCGGTCCTGATCTGGAATCGGCGTGCCTGGATCGTCGCAGGCGCCGGCGCGATGAGCGGCGCCTGGTACGTCGTGCTGAGCCACCTCGTCCTTCGCGCCAGGCCGACTACGGCGCTCGTGCTACGCGTCACCGAGCACCCGGCAGCGTCAAGCTTTCCAAGCGGGCACACGATCTTTATCGCAACGGTTACAGCAGTGATCATGCTGTGCCTTGGCCATCGGTACCTTCCGCGGTGGGGGCTGCCGATCGGTTGGGCGGTGGCTGCGCTGATCGTCTTCGATGGAGCGATCAGCCGGATCTACACCGGTGCGCACTGGCCGACGGACGTCCTTGCCGGCCTGCTCATCGCCACCGCGTGGCTCACCTTGGTGCTGTCGCTGCGTTGGATGTCAGATCGGGTGTTCGAATCCCCTAGGCCGGCCGAGAGGCGGCGCGTCGGCGTCGCTTCTTGAACAGCCACGCGCTGAAGGTGCCGATCCCGATTCCCATCAGCCCACCGACGGTGGCATCGCTGGGAAAGTGCACCCCGAGGTGGACCCTCGAGGCACCCACCCCGGTCGCGAGCGCATACAGCAGGGGAGCGGCCTTCGGGTAGAAGAACGCAAGGGCGGTGGCGCCTGCGAACGACGAGGCGGTGTGGCCGGACGGAAACGAATGGTCGGGCGGCCGGATGCCGACCACGCGGGCCTCTCGGTTGACGAACGGGCGCACGCGCCGGAACAGGGGCTTGATCCTCTCCTGCACGACATAGGTCGCAGCCAGCGACGCGAATGCCGTGGCCAGGCCGGCCCGCCGGCCTTTGGGCCCGCCGAGCATCATCAAGGCGGCTCCGCCGGCCACCCATCCGAGCCCTTCGCCCAGGTCTGAGATGACGCTCACGTAGCGATCGCTGGTGGTCGTGTGCGGCAGGCCGTTGATCAGGTGAAAGAGCCGCCGGTCGATGCCGGCCGGAGCCGGAGGCGCGACGACCACCGCGACCTGACCGGAGTCGACGTGAACCGCGACCGGCCCGGCCTCGATCACCGGCTCGGTCTTCGGCGCCGGCGGCTGCGGCGGGGCGTCTTCGGGTTCTACGTCGGTGGGTTCGGCTGACGCAGGTTTCGGGGATGCCTTTGCCGGACCTCGGGGAGCCGGTTTCCGGGCAGCTGCCATGCGCGGGGGCTACTCCGCCGGCGGCGGAGACGAGGTTGGCCCCTTTCGACGTGCGCGACCGGCAACCATCCGGAGCTGGTAGATCCGCGCCGCCCCGAAGGCCATGACGATGACGGCGCCGAGGATCAGCGCGAACAGTATCGCCACCGCCAGCGGGAGCTGGCCCCTGAAGACCAGGAAGGCGACCTCGACGCTCTGCTGGTTCTGCAGGATGAACACGAGGATCACCACCAGCGCGACAAGGCCGACGACGATCGCGGTCCAGGCCCCGCTCAGGCGGGTGCGCCGCTCGCCCGGGAGCGGTTCGTCGGCCTCGTGCGAGGCCGCGGGTGCGGGAGTTTCGATCGGTTCGTCCGCCATCGCCATGCCTGTATATCAAATAACGCGGGAAAAGGCGCTATCACGTGCAGGCGTCCCGGCTGACGCCCCGCCCCTGAAGGGGAGGGGGCCTCGTCATCGGTACCATTTCGCCATGGATTCACGCGCCGCCTGGTCTCGCGTCGGCTACCAGGGCGAGCCTGGCGCCTACTCGGAGGAGGCCACCCTGGCGATCCTGCCGTCGGCCGTCACGATCGGCTATCCGACCTTCTCCCGCGCCTTCGACGCCGTCGCCGGGCGCGAGGTCGACGCGGCTGTCCTGCCGGTCGAGAACTCCCTCGGCGGCATCGTGCAGGAGGTCAACGACCTGCTGTGGGAGCGCACCGGGCTGCGGATCAGCGGAGAGGTCATCCACCCGGTCCGCCACTGCCTCCTCGGGCGGGGCGAGCCCGTTGTCCGCGCTCTGTCCCACCCGCAGGCGCTGCTGCAGTGCCGGCGCTTCCTAGAGGCTCGCCAGATCCAGGCCGTCACGTTTCACGACACCGCCGGAGCCGCACGGGCTGTCGCGGAGGGGATGGTCGTCGGCAGCGCCGCGATCGCAAGCGCAGCTGCCGCCCGCCGCTACGGGCTGAAGATCCTGGCCGAGGGCATCCAGGACGACGATTCCAACCAGACGCGCTTTTTGATCATCGACCGCGGGCCGGTCGCGCGACCCGGCCCAGCCGGCCTGACCAAAGCCTCGCTCGCGTTCATCGGATCTCACAAGCCGGGCAGCCTCGTCGCCGCGCTGCGATCCCTTTCGGAGCGCGGCATCAACCTGACCCGGCTCGACTCGCGTCCAATGCCGGACCGGCCGTGGCAGTACCGGTTCTACGTCGACTTCGAGGTCGACGACCCCGCGGTGGCCAACGAGGCGTTGGCGGCGCTCGCCAAAGAGACGACCGAGGTCAAGTTGTTCGGGACCTATCCCGCGGCCGGGGAATAGCCGAGACTTTGCGGTTGTGAATCGGAAAGCAGCCGTCAAACGCGCGCCCAACCTCTTCGAATCGAAGGTCTTTCCGGTCGAGAGGATCGAGCTCGACGGCGTCGAGGAGAGCTTCCTTCGCGGCGGGCGCAACCTCTTTCCTCTGCTGCCGAAAGCGCTGGCGGGGATCTCGCAGATCGGCGTCATCGGCTGGGGCTCTCAAGGCCCGGCCCAGGCGCAGAACCTGAAGGAGTCCCTGGCCGGGACGGGAGTGCGCGTCGCGGTCGGCCTGCGCAAGGGCTCCGAGTCGCTGGCAGAAGCCCGCGCTGCCGGCTTTTCGGAAGCCGATGGGACGCTGGGCGAGATGTTCGAGGTCATCGGCAATTCCGACCTGGTGGTGCTCCTGATCTCCGACGCGTCGCAGGCGCAGCTGCACAAGCGGGTCTTCGAGTCGCTGAAGCCTGGCGCCACCCTGGGGCTGTCGCACGGCTTCCTGCTCGCGTATCTGGAGACGATCGGCGAACGCTTTCCCGCCAACGTCAACGTGATAGCGGTCTGCCCCAAGGGGATGGGCCCATCGGTGCGCCGCCTGTACGAGCAGGGCCGGGAGGTGAACGGAGCCGGGATCAACACCAGCTTCGCTGTCGAGCAGGACCTCGACGGGCGCGCGACCGACGTCGCGCTCGCCTGGTCGGTGGCCCTGGGTGCGCCCTACACGTTCAAGACGACTTTGAAATCAGAGGTCGTCTCGGACCTGTTCGGCGAGCGGAGCATCCTGCTCGGCGCCGTCCACGGGATCGTCGAGGCGCTCTTTCACCGCTACCTCGAAGAGGGCGCGGAGCCCGCTGACGCTTTCAATCGCGCCTGCGAGTCCCTGACCGGCCCGATCCGGCAGACGATCTCGCAGCACGGTCTGGTCGGGCTCGACGAGCACCTGGACGCCGGCGGGAGGCGCGACTTTCGCCGGGCGTACGACGCCACCTACTCATCGTTCAAGGGCGTGATGGCCGAGATCTACGACGAGGTCGCCTCCGGCAACGAGGTGACGAGCGTCGTCATGGCGGCCGGCCGCTTCGGCGAATATCCGATGACGACGATCGAGGGCTCGCCGATGTGGACCGCGGGCGCCGACGTGCGGCGCCGTCGCGGTCAGTTGAAGACCGGCGTCGACGGCTTCACCGCCGGCACGTTCGCCGGGGCGATGATGGCGCAGGTCGACATCCTGGTGGAGCACGGGCATCCTTACTCCGAGATCGCCAACGAATCGATCATCGAAGCCGTCGACTCCCTACTTCCTTATATGCATGCGCGCGGCGTGGCGTACATGGTCGACAACTGCTCGACCACGGCCCGCCTCGGGACGCGCAAATGGGGACCGCGCTTCCAGGCCATGCTCGAGCAGGTGACCTTCCCCGGTCTGAAGGACCGCGACGCCACGCCCGACGAGATGCCCGAGCGCTTCCTGACCCACCCGGTACACGAGGTCCTCCACCGACTGTCGGCGATGCGCCCGGCAGTAGATATCGCCGTCAAGTAGTCAGTCCGTCCCCTCTCCCCCTGGGGGGAGAGGGGCGCAGGGGAGAGGGGCGTTAGCCGGGAGACCCGCTAGTGGAGATCCCTACAAATATGTCTCGGTGGTCAGGTTGTACAGCCTTGGGTTGAGGCCGATCACCTGGTCGGCATCGATCGGGACATCGACCAGGATCGAGCGACCCGATCCCGCATAGCACGCGTCCAGGATCTCGTCCAGGTTGCCGAGGTCGGGCCGCAGATGGAAGCCGTCCCAACCGTGGGCTTTGGCGGCGCCCACGAAATCGATTGGCGCGAGCCGGCCGTGGTAGCGACCCTTGTCGACGTCCGGGATCACCACCTCGAGCCCCTTGTCGACGATGGCGTAGGTGCCGTTGTTCACGATGAACAGGTTCATGCCGATGTTGGCCGCTTCCGCGAGTGCTCCGCCGAACAGCCGCCAGCACCCGTCACCCGAGAAGACAAAGGTATGCAGGCTCGGATCGGCTGCCCTTGCGCCAACCCCCAGCCCAAAAGCGCCGCCCATGGCCGAACCGTCATGCACCGTGTGGAACGGCATCGCCTGGTGCGGCCGCTGCGTCACGTACTGGCGGTCCTTGTAGGCGGTGCAGACGTCGTCGAAGCCGATGCTGTGCGGCCGCCACGAGCGGTACAGCTCGCTGTAGAAATCGACGGCGTCGACGCACCCTTTGCGCACTGTGCGCGAGATGGTCCGGGTGTTCAGGTCTCGCGGCGGATGGATCCTCGGGCGCTCTCCCAACTTGCCCTTGAGCCGCGGCAGCACGTCCTGAAGGGTGCGTTCGATGTCGCCGCGCACCACCCGGTAGTCGCCCTTCACCCGGTGCCTGAAGTCGCCGTCCTTGTGGCCGTAAGGCGTGTTCCAGGCGGTGAAGTGCCAGACGTGGCCGGCGGGGATCGAGCCGAGGTTCAGCGAGTACTCGCCCGAGTCGAAGCCCAGGCTGATCACGATGTCGTCAGCGGTCACGCTCCGCCACAGCTTCATCGCCTCGTCGTTGCCACCGAAGGAGATGTAACCGTAGCCATACGGGTTGTCCCGCGAGACGGCGTTGGCTCCGTTGACCGACCAGACAGTGGGCGCGCTGAGCAGCTCCGACAGCTCGGTGGTGAGCTTGGTGATGCCTGGGCAACGCGCCGCCTCGGCGCCGACATAGACGATGACCCGGCGCCCCTGCGCCAGAGCCGGAAGCTCGTGGACGAAACGGTCGGCGTCGACCTGGTCGAAGCCTCGCGGCCGCTCGAGCGGCGGCACGTCGACCTGCACCTGCTGCGACAGGATGTCGGGGTGGAACGCTATGGCGACAGGCTTGGAGTCGGCGAGGATCGCCTGCGCCTGCTCGAGCTGCGCCTGCAGCCTGGAGATGTCGTCGACGACGATGCAGCCATCGCCCAATTCGGCGCGCAATTGGGGAATCACGTTCATGCCATGCTCTGAGACGTCCTGCAGAGGCGACAGGCCGATGGACAGCGTGGAGTTGAGCGCGATCACGTAGACCGCTGGGATGTTGTGCAGCTTCGCGTCGGTGATGCCGCTCGAGCCCAGCTTGGTCGCCGCTCCGGTCGTGGTCAGGCAGCCCGCGATCCGCCCTGAGGCGAGGTAGTACCCGAGAGGCACGAACCCGGCGACATACTCCCCCATCGTCTGCATGCGAGGCGTCCCGTCACCGACCTGTTCGAGGCCGAGGAACGGCTGCAGGTGCTTGGCAACGTGGATCAGGCCGCCGCCGTTTACGCCCGAGAAGAACGTCACCCCCCACTTGCGCAGCGTGTCGATGAGGGCGAAGTTGCCGCTGGTCTGTTCCAGCGCGATGTCGTTGCGGCTGGTGGTGGCGGTGCTCACGGGTTTTCTCCTTGTTGCTGTTCGATCAAACCGGTTGTGGGGCCGAGCCGAGGACCGCTGTCCCCGCCCGGGTGGAAAGCCTGTTGGCCGCGCTCACGACTGCCCTGAGAGATGCGGTGAGGATGTTGGAGTGGACGCCCACCCCCCACACAGCGCCGCCGTTCTCTCCCGCGGCCTCGACGTAGGCCACCGCAGTCGCGTCGGAGCCGGATCCGATCGCATGCTCGACGTAATCGACCACCTGCACCCGGACGCCGCATTCTCGGGCCAGCGCGTCGGTGAGCGCGGCGATCGGCCCGTTGCCGCTGCCGACGATGGTCCGTTCAACGCCGTCGGCGCGAATCACCGCCTGCAGCCGGGTGCGGTCGACGCCGGTCCCTGCATGGTCGCTGGTGTCGGTCTCGACCAGCTCGAGCAATGCATTTGGCGCGAGGTACGTGGCTTCGAAGGCCCGCCAGATCTCCCCCGGCGTGATCTCCTTGCCGGTGGCGTCGGTGATGCCCTGGATCACCTTCATGAACTCGATCTGCAGCCGCCTCGGCAGGTCCAGGTGGTAGTCGTTCTTCAAGATGTAGGCGACACCGCCTTTGCCCGACTGGCTGTTGACGCGGATGATCGCCTCATAGGTGCGCCCTACGTCGTGCGGGTCGATCGGCAGGTAGGGCACCTCCCAGACCTCGCTCTTGGAGGCGGCGAGCGCCTCCATCCCTTTCTTGATGGCGTCCTGGTGCGAGCCCGAAAAAGCCGTGTAAACCAGGTCGCCGACGTAGGGGTGGCGCGGGTGGACGGGCAGCTGGTTGCAGGCTTCGACCACTCGACGCAGCTCATCGATGTTCGAGATGTCCAGCTCTGGCTCCACGCCCTGGCTGAAAAGGTTCAGGGCAAGGGTGATCAGGTCGACGTTTCCGGTGCGCTCCCCATTGCCGAACAGAGTCCCTTCGACGCGCTCTGCGCCGGCCATGAGCGCGAGCTCGGTGGCCGCGACGGCGGAGCCTCTGTCGTTGTGCGGGTGCACGCTCAGGACGAAGCTGTCGCGCTTCTTGATGTTGCGATGGCACCATTCGATCTGGTCTGCGTAGATGTTCGGCGTGCTCATCTCGACGGTCGCCGGCAGGTTGAGGATCATCTTTTGCTGCGGGGACGGCTGCCAGACGTCGATGACCGCCTCCGAGATCTCTTTGGCAAAGTCGAGCTCGGTGCCCGTGAAGCTCTCAGGCGAATACTCGAAAACGACCTCGGTGGACCTGTGGTCGGAGGCCAACCTCTTGATCAGCTCGGCGCCGCGCACGGCGATCGCGACGATGCCGTCTCGATCGAGGCCGAAGACGACGCGCCGCTGCAGCGCGGAGGTCGAGTTGTACAGGTGAACTATCGCGCGGCGCGCTCCCGCCACGCTCTCGAACGTCCTCTCGATGAGCTCGTCGCGGGACTGGGTCAGGACCTGGATCGTGACGTCATCCGGGATCAGGTTCTCTTCGATGAGCAGCCGGACGAAATCGAAGTCGGGTTGCGAGGAGGACGGAAAGCCGACCTCGATCTCCTTGAATCCCATCCTCACCAGCGCCTCGAACAGGCGACGCTTCCGGTGCACGTCCATCGGGTCGATGAGCGCCTGGTTGCCGTCCCGGAGGTCGACGCTGCACCACGCCGGGGCAGTTGTGATGGCGCGACCCGGCCAGCGCCGGTCGGGCAGGTCGACCGGGGGAAAGGGTCGGTACTTTCGGATTGGCATTCGCTTCATCGGCTCTTCGGTCGTCTCCTGTTCGCCTCGAGGTTTGTGATCTGGGGGGAAATGAAAGACCTCCTGGGTCTGGAGGACGCAGGAGGTCTCGCGAGCACCCGCCGGGGGCGCCCGCCTACGTAAGGAGCAGCTGGCCGGCTCGTCGAGCCAAGCTCATGGTCCGCATATGGTGCTTGAAACGAGGCGGTTTGTCCAGTTGCTCAGCCACAAGCGGCAAGGCGCGGGTCAGTCGGCGAGCACCATGCAGGTGGTCGTTTTGAGGACCCCGGAGATCGCCTGGACGCCGGCCATGACATCACGGAGCTCGGCCAGGTCCTTCGCCGCAACCGAGGCGACGATGTCGTAGTCGCCGGTTATGGCGTCGGCGGCATGGACACCCGCGACGCCCCTGATCTCCCTGGTCAGCGCCAGCGACTGGCCGTGCAGGGCATTGATGAACATGTAAGCCCTCAAAGTCGCACCGCGTTCAATGTAACTCCCTCTCCCCCCAGGGGGAGCAATCAGTAAGGCCCGTCCTTACCGCCGCTTTGCGCGCAGGGGCCGGGAGAGGGGCGTTGGTTAGGAGAACTGCCCTCAGAAGTCCCGGCGGCCCAGGAAATGCTCGGCGACCTGCGGCCTGGACAGCTCATAGAGCGCGATGCGGTGGCCGCCGGGCGTCTTGAACGAGCAACAGGGCCCCATCGGGATCTCGAGGTTTTGGGCCTTCTTCCAGCCTCGAGCCTTCAGGTCCGCCTTCGCGGCATCGAGGTCGGGCACCCGATAGATGAAGATCGGCCGGTCGCCTTCGAGGTGGTCCGTCAGCAGGATGTGAGGCGGGCCGGCGCTGAGGCGGACCATCGCGACTCGCGCGCCCATCCCTTCGATGCTGAAGCCGACCTCTGCGCCCAGCACGCGCGCGAAGTAGTCGAGGTCCGCGGCCACGTCCTGGCTGGGCGTGTAGATGTAATCCAGCTGCTCGAATGGGGCGGGGCTGATGTGTCTAGATTAGAAGGTGGGGTTGAAATCATGAAACTTGGATTACAGATAGCCGACTTCACGTGGCCGGGCGGCCCAGCGCAGCTGGGGCCGACGCTGGCCACGATCGCCCGCACGGCAGACGACGCCGGATTCGATTCGATCGGCGTGATGGACCACTTCTTTCAGATCGGGCGTGTCGGCCCGCCAGAGCACGAGATGCTCGAGGCGTACACGACGCTCGGGTTCCTGGCCGCGCACACCAAGCGGGCCAAGCTGATGACCTTCGTCACCGGGGTCCATTACCGCCACCCCGGGATACTCGCCAAGATCGTGACCACCCTCGATGTGCTGTCCGGCGGCCGGGCCTGGCTCGGCATCGGGGCGGGTTGGAACGAGGAGGAGAGCCTCGGTCTGGGCGTGCCGTTCCCTCCGCTGAAAGAACGCTTTGAGATGCTCGAGGAGACCCTCGAGATCTGCCTTCAGATGTGGAGTGGCGACGATAAGCCGTTCAACGGAAAGCATTACCAGCTCGACCGGCCGCTCAACTCGCCGCAGAGCCTGAGCCGCCCGCACCCGGGCATCCTCATCGGCGGCAGCGGCGAGCAGAAGACGTTGCGGCTGGTCGCCCGATTCGCGGACGCGTGCAACCTGTGGCCCACGCCTGAGATCCCCCGGAAGCTCGAGATTTTGAGGGAGCACTGCAAGGCGGTCGGACGTGACTACGATGCGATCTTGAAGACATCGATGTTCTCGTTCGACGTCGGAGAGAAAGGCGAGAAGGTCGACGAGCTCGTCGGACGGCTCCACTGGCTGGCGGGTATGGGAATCCAGACGGTGATCGGGTCGGTAAAGGACGTGTCGCATATCAAGCCGTTGGAGATCCTCGGCGAGCGCGTCGTCCCCGCGATCGCCAACCTCGAGCCACAGGCCTCGCGCGCCTAAGGCCGGACGTCGTAGATCTTGGCCAGATGCGCCGGCAGCATCACCGCCGGGTCCGCGTCCGGCAGCAGGCCTCCGTGTTGGAGGGCGCGGATGACAAGGCCGGAGCAGATCTGATGGTTCCGGCGCATCAACCTGAGGTGCAGCCCGAACAGTAGAAAGAGGGCGGCCCCAGTCATGGCGAGGAATCCAAAAGCCTGGCCGACCTGGGCGTTGGCGTACGAGACCGCCCGCTGCCGGCCGTCAGGCCCGAACGCCGCGCCGAGCCGCACCAGGTGGTACTCGGTGGACTGGTACTTGGAGATCGGGCTGCGCTCCACTCCAAGCGTCTCCGCCTCGACGAGCCCGCCGTCCTCGGCGACGACCAGGGCGCAGTGGCTCCAGTGCGCGTAGACAGCGTCCGGCCCGCGGAACCGGATCTTCTCCCCCACCCTGATCAGGCCGGCGAACGGGCGCATGCGGTGGGTCAGGATGAAATCGCCTGGATCAAACCGCGTGGCTTCCTCGCCTGGGCCGTACCGCTCGACGCCGGGCATCTGCTCAGCCTAATGGGCGGGCCATCGGCGAGAGCGCTCGTTTGGCGCCTACAATCGGCTCGCGCCACGAGCGCATTGCACGCCAAGTCTATTCGTCACCTGTTGCACCGATAAGGGGGTAAGCGATGGCCACACTCACGCTCGACAAGTTGAAGGAGCAGGTCCGGGGCGAAGTCATCGGAACCGCGGACGAGGGATACGAGCAGGCCCGCAAGGTCTACAACGCGATGATCGACCGCAGGCCGTCGGTGGTGGTGCGACCTGCGAACGTGGGCGACATCATTTCCGCGGTGAACTTTGCCCGCGAGAGCCGCCTGGACCTTGCGATCCGGGGTGGCGGCCACAGCGTGCCGGGATTCGGAACGTGCGACGGCGGCGTCGTGATCGACCTGTCGCGAATGCGAGGCGTTCGCGTCAATCCGGTGAAGCAAACCGCGCGTGCTGAAGGTGGCGCGACCTGGGGCGACTTCAATGCTGCCACGAATGCATTCGGGCTGGCCACCACCGGCGGCATCATCTCGACCACGGGAGTCGCCGGGCTCACGCTCGGCGGCGGCATCGGGTACCTTGCGCGCGGCTTCGGCCTCTCATGCGACAACCTCGTCTCGGCGGACGTCGTGACCGCCGACGGCAAGTTCGTGATCGTCAGCGAGAAGGAGAACGGGGATCTCTTCTGGGCCCTGCGCGGCGGTGGCGGGAACTTCGGGGTGGTGACATCGCTGGAGTTCAAGCTCCACCCGGTGAAGGACATCTACGGCGGACCGATGTTCTACGAGCTCGAGCATGTCCGCGACATCCTCAGCTTCTACCGCGACTACATCGCCGACGCGCCCGAGGAGATGGGCGTGTTCCCGGCATTCCAGATCGCGCCTCCACTGCCGTTCATCCCGGAAAAGCGGCACGGCGACACGTTCATCGCGATGGTAGCTTGCTGGGCAGGACCCGTCGACAAAGGGGAGAAGGCGCTCAAGCCTTTCCACGACGTGGCGCCTGTGGTGGCCGAACACGTCGGGCCGATGCCGTACCCGGCTCTAAACAGCGCGTTCGACGGCCTGGTCCCACCCGGTCTGCAGCACTACTGGAAGGCCAACTTCGTCAAGGAGCTGACGGACGACGCGATCAACGCGCACACCCTCCACGGCCCGAAGGTACCCGTCGTCAACTCAACGGTGCACATCTATCCGATCAACGGCGCGTGCCATCGGGTCAAGTCCGACGAGACGGCGTTCGCCTACCGCGACGCGAACTTCGCCACAGTGATCGCCGGCATGTGGCCGGATCCCTCGGAGAACGCCGCGAATACCAAGTGGGTACGCGACTACTACGACGCGACGGCGCCCCTCTCGGAGGAGGGCGGGTACATCAACTTCATGTCCGGGGACGACCAGAGCCGGATCCAGGCGAACTACAAGGGCAACTACAAGCGGCTCGTCGAAGTGAAGCGGAAGTACGACCCCGACAACCTGTTCCACGTAAACCAGAACATCAAGCCGTAGTCGATCGACCTGTCAATGCTGTGGGCGCTCGGGTGACCGAGCGCCCACATGCTCCACTCTGCCCCCGAGGGCAAAGTCATCGGCGGGCGAAGGGCGGCTGGTAGAAGTCGTTGACGCGGGTGGGGCGGCCGTGGAGGGCGACCTCGCTGAACTGGAACAGGATTGCGGCGGTGGGAGCGTAGATCCGGCCCCATGGGAGCTCCAGGCAGAAAGCCCGCGAGGTGCCGCGCCGAGCGGCCACGACGGCCGCGCGCAAGTCCTGCAACGTAAGCAGAAAGAGTTGAGCCACCTCGTCGGTCGAGGGTTCGAGGTCGACAGCGCCGGCTCCGCTCCAGACGACAACCGGCGTGACGGTGAAGCCCGAGCGGGTGTAGAAATCGTCGAGCGAGCCGAGAACCGCGTTCTCCTCGACGGTCAGGCCAAGCTCCTCGCGCAGCTCTCGGAGCGCGGCGGCCTCGGCATGCTCGCCCCCGTCCAATTTTCCACCGGGCAGTGCGACCTGCCCCGGATGGTGGCCGTGGCCCGCGGCGCGAACGAACAATGGCATGCACGGAGAGCCTTCGGTGTCCCTCAGGAGGACGCAGGCAACCGCCGCGGGAGTGCCACGCGCAGGCGACGCGAGGCGGTCGAAGCGCCTCAGGTTCGATGCGATGTCAGCGCGTAGATCGAGAAACGCAGCGTCCGCAGCGCGCACCTTCAAGCAGGGTGGTCGGGCTGAACCGAACCCTCGGGCGGAGCCCAGAAAACAACAAGGACGAGCTCCTCTTCGATGTCGTGAAAGTGATGGACGGCCTGGGCAGGCACGAACAGCAGCGCGCCGGGCTTGACAGGATGGTCTTCTGTGCCGACGCGAAGAGCAGCCCGCCCCCTGACCGCGTAATAGACCTCGTCCTCGTTGTGTGGACTCTGGCCGTCTGTCCCTCCGGCCGGTAGAAGATACAACCCCACGCTCAGGAGGCCGCTGCGCAGCACCTCGGCCGCGTATCCGTCCGGCGCAGCCCTGGCTCGAGCCATCACATCGTCGAGGTCGGCCGCCTGGAAAGCTGCGCTCGGGGCGGCCTTCATCGCTTCGGCTTGGCCAGGATCGTCGGGTTCCTCGGAGCGCTGATGTGGCCGTCAACGTATCCGGAGGCGATCATGTTGAAGAACTGGAACACCGACTCTTCCATTTCGGAGATCGGGCCCGGACGGAACCCACGCGAGGCGGCGGAGCGCTGCACCGATTCGCAGGCGGCCCAATCCTGGCGGTTGGTGACGTCCCAGAAATCTCCCGCGTACGAACCGTCAAATCCCTCGCTCTCGGCCACCGCACGCGGAAACAGCGTCCGGCACTCGACCAGGGTTCGTGTCGGGGAGACCGGCTCGAGGCGGTGGCTCAACACATAGTCCGGGTGCGGGCTGATGAGAAGGTTCGGGAAGAGCGCGAGGTAGTAGACGCGACGGCGCTGCTCGGCGGAAAGACCCGGCAGGAGGGGCGCGCCACCCTGGCCGGTCAGTGACATCGTCGCCGAGTCTTCCTGGAGGTCCATCCACCCACCGATCCACATGCCGGTCGCGGCGATGTTGATGCCGCTGGTCGGCGGGCTCACGCGGCACAGCTCCGGGTGGATCTCGGCGCAGTGGTAGCACTCCTGGTAGTTCTCATGCAGGAGCTTCCAGTTGGCCTCGACCACGTAATCCATCCGCGCCGTCTCGACCATGTCGCGTGGCGCCCACGCGCCGACCATCTCTGCGAGGTTTCCCAGATGTTCGTTCAAGGGACGCGCGCCGGCGGAAACGTTGACGAACGCCCAGCCCTCCCACTCGTCGACGCGGACCTGCGTCAGCCCGTGATCGGCCACCATGAACTCCGGCCGCAGTCCGAGTCTCGGAGCGGACCTAAGCGAACCGTCCTGCCTGTACGTCCAGCCGTGATACGGGCACTGGATCAAAATGCCCTCCGCGGACGCGCCGGCGGGCAGCAGCTCGTGGCCACGGTGGCGGCAGATGTTGAAGAATCCACGCAGCGTCCCTGCCTCATCTCGTGTCAGCAAGATCGACTCACCGCCCACTCTGACGGCCCGCCGGCTGTTGGGCTTCATCATCCCTTCGGTGCGCCCAAGGCACACCCACGACGGCTCGAAGAAATTTCGCATCTCCCAGGCAAAGAGCTCGGGCGACGTGTACGCCTCGCCTGGAAGGGTGTAGCTCTGCCTGAATTCGGCGAGCGACGGCTCGAGCAGACGCGGATCGATCGGCGCCGGAAAGGCCTTCATCGGTCGGCAGCACGCGGGCAGACCTGGTCGTTGCCCATCGGGGCAATTATCGGTCTGAGGGACCAAGCCGATAACCTTCTGCGGGTGTCCGCGAGGGACTGGGCGCCCGCCTCAGGGCGGCGGGACACCGTTCGCAAGTCGGTGCGCAAACCGGCTTGAGTTCACCGTAGCGCCCCGACAAGCTGCAATAGTGTCGGGGGGTCACCGTTAGCATTGCCAGCAATGGCTAGCTGGAGGAGGTTGGCGCAGGCCCTCGCAAGCGGGGCCATGGCAGCTGCTCTGGCCGGTTCGCCCGCATCGATCCTGGCCGCGCCTTCAACCTGGCTGGAGATCGACAGCAACATCCTCACTGACGCGCCTCCTGGTGCGATCCACGATTGGGCAAACTCAGGAGCCGCAAGCCCCACCAACACGTGCCCGCCTGTCCCGGGAACGGTCAATGTGAGCGGCTCGGGCGGCCTGTTCAACTGCGGCAGTCCGGGCTCGGGCTCCGCACCTCCCAGCCCGCCCGGCCTCACCGCCGCCGCCAGCGCCGACAAGAGCATCGTCTCCACCCTGTTCGCGGTCGACCCGCTCTCCTCGGACACCACTGCGTGCGGAGCGGGAGACTCCACCGTGCTGGGCGGCGGTCTCAAGAATGGGGACGACATCAACACATTCAACTTTTCCACCGGGAACGTGCCGGCCAAGGACGACCTCGGGAACATCTATGCGGTCAGCCGGATCCGAGCCGACGGCCACCATGAGCTCTTCTTCGCAGCAGAGCGGCTGGTCAACAACGGGGACAGCCACATGGACTTCGAGTTCATGCAATCGAAGGTGACAAGGACCGCGGGCTGCTCCGGCACCCTGTCCGGTCACCGCACCGAAGGCGACCTTCTGCTGGCGGTCGACTTCACCAACGGAGGCAGCCTGGCGGGCAACAGCCTCTTCCAATGGCACTGCAACGCCGATCCGGGCCCCCAGCCTCCGGCCGGCACCGTCTGCGATCCGAGCGGGGCGACGCCGGTTCCCCACTATCAGCAGATTGCGCCGCTGCCGGGCACTCTGACCTTCCTGGTCAACGCCGCCACCATCGCGTGCGGCGGTTGGATCTGCCGAGACGCCGTCACCGGCAACGCCACCCAGATTGCTGCCAACGACTTCATGGAGGGCGGCATCGACCTCGCGGTCCTTCCGTTCACCGGCTGCTTCAACACGCTGCTGCCCCACACGCGAACGGCCCAATCCTTCACATCGGGCCTGAAGGACTTCTCAGGCCCGGACCCATTCCACACGTGCCGCGCAAGCGTCCCTCCCCCAGGCCTGCCCAACACCGGCCTGGTCGACCCGGACGGCCCAATATCGCTGCTGACGCCTCCCGCCCAAACCGCCGCCCAGCCCGCGGCCCGGCCAGCTCCCGTCCGCCTCTCGGTGCCGAGGCTGGGCATCGACGCCCGCGTCGAGAGAGTGGGTCTCGATCGCCAGGGCAATCTGGCGGCGCCCAACGCGCTAAAGGACGTGGCGTGGTACGCACGCGGGCCCGCGCCCGGCGAGCCCGGCAGCGCCGTGATGGACGGCCACCTCGGGGTGCGGCCTGGGCAGGCCGTGTTCTGGGATCTGGGGCGCATCCGGCGCGGCGACCGGATCGTCGTCACCCGCGCAGACGGAAGGCGAGTCACCTTCGTAGTGGACGGCGCCCGAACGTACCCGCGTACGGCGAGCGTGCCTGAGCTCTTCAGCAGCGACGGCACGTCCCAGCTGTGGTTGATCACCTGCTCCGGGCGGTGGGACTATGGCCGGTCGACTTATGACGACCGCCTCATCGTTCATGCGCGGGTTATTGAGGCCGCGCCGAGCCCTGATCGAATCCCAGCATCGCGGCCGCGGTATCGCCTCCTCTAAAGGGGGCGCCTCAGAACTCCAGCGGTCACTGCCTAGAATTCATCACGGATGACGATCGCTCACGAGAGCTTCGGGCGGACGAAACATCGGAGCAGCCGCGTGATCTTCGGCGGGGCCGCCCTGTCCTCGGTCACGCAGGACGCGGCCGACCGGGCGCTCGAGGTCCTTGTCAAGCACGGGATCAACCACATCGACGTCGCGGCCTCGTACGGCGACGCCGAGCTGCGAGTCAAGCCGTGGCTGAAGGATGCGCGCGATTCGTTTTTCGTCGCGACCAAGACCGGCGCTCGCAACGCCAAGGCGGCGCGCGAGGAGCTGCATCGCTCGCTCGATCGGTTGGGCGTCGACCATGTCGAACTGTGGCAGCTGCACAACCTCGCCGACCCGATCGAGTGGGACACCGCGTTGAGCCCGGGCGGCGCCATCGAGGCGGCCATCGAGGCGCGCGAGCAGGGCCTGGTGCGATGGATCGGGGTCACCGGGCACGGCGCGCAGATCGCCGCCAACCACCGCCGCAGCGTTGCGCGCTTCGACTTCGACTCCGTCCTGCTGCCTTACAACTTCGTGACGATGCAGTCGGCTTATTACGCCGAGAACTTCGAGGCTCTCGCCGCCGCTTGCGCGGAGCGTGGGACCGCCGTGCAGACCATCAAGTCGATAGCGCTCAGGCCCTGGTTGGGCAAGACCCGAACGCGCACGACCTGGTACGAACCGCTGGAGTCACAGGCGGACATCGACCTGGCGGTGTGGTGGGTGCTGGGGCGTGAGGGTGTCTTCCTGAACACAGTCGGCGACGTCGACTTGCTGCCGAAGGTCCTGGACGCGGCCGAGCGTTTCGAGAAACGACCCGACGACGCCGCCATGCAGGCTCTCGTGGAGCGCACCGAGACCGAGCCGCTGTTCGTCTAGGGCATCACCAGCGGGTGACCACCACCTTCTTTCGGGTGTAGAACTCGATTCCGTCGGTGCCGTGCACGTGGAGGTCGCCGTAGAAGGACCCCTTCCAGCCGCTGAACGGAAAGAAGGCAAAAGGCTGCGCGATCGGCACGTTGATGCCCGTCATGCCGGCCTCGACCTGCTCCCGAAACTGCCTGGCGGACCGACCCGACTGCGTGAAGATCGTCGCCATGTTGCCCAGGGACATGCGGTTCGCCTGCGCGATCGCCTCGTCCAGCGAATGTGCACGGGCGACCGACAGCACCGGACCGAAGATCTCCTCCCGACCCACTGCCATGTCGGGGGTCACATGGTCGAGGATGGTCGGCCCGAGAAAGAAACCAGGCCGCGACATCTGGCCGCGTCCGTCCACGAGCAGGCTCGCTCCTTCCGCGACGCCCCTGTCGACATAGCCGGCGACTCGATCGCGATGATCGGCCCGGATCAGCGGCCCGACCTGCACGCCGGCCTGGTCTCCCGGCCCGACCACCATCTTGGCCGCCGCGCCCGCGAGCGGACCCAGAAGACCGTCGGCGGCCTGGCCCACCGCCACCGCGACAGACCCCGCAAGGCACCGCTCGCCGGCGTTCCCGAATGCGGAATTGAGGATCGCCGGCACCGTGATCTCAGGATCGGCGTCCGGCATCACCACTATGTGGTTCTTCGCCCCGCCGAGGGCCTGGACGCGCTTGCCGTGGGCCGCGGCGGTCTGATAGACGTGGCGCGCCACGGGAGCCGATCCGACGAAGGAGATCGCCTGGACGTCCGGATGGACGAGGAGTGCGTCCACCGCCTCGGCCGCGCCGTGCACGATGTTGAGCACGCCTTCTGGAAAGCCCGCCTCCAGGAAGATCTCGGCGAGACGGGCGGCGCCGAGTGGCGTCCGCTCGGAGGGTTTGAGCACGAACGTGTTCCCCGCGACGACCGCCAGCGGGAACATCCAGAGCGGGATCATGACGGGGAAGTTGAACGGCGGAATGCCCGCGCAGACTCCGACCGGGTAGCGGTAGAGGTCCTGGTCGACGCCAGCCGAGACGTCGCGCATGGTGCGGCCCTGCAGGAGGGTCGGCGCTCCGCAGGCGAAATCGACGACCTCGATGCCGCGGCGCACCTCGCCGCGCGATTCGTCCAGAGTCTTGCCGTGATGACGCGTGATGATCGCGGCCAGGTCCTCGACGTTGTCTTCGAGCAGTGCCTTGAACCGGAACATCAAGCGCACCCGCTCCATGACTGCGGTTCGCGACCAGGTTCGATAAGCCGCGGCGGCCGCCTGGACCGCGGCATCGACGTCCTTGGTGCCTGACAGCGGCACCTGGCCGATCACCTCGCCGGTCGCCGGGTTGTAGACAGGGAGCGATCGCTCGACGTCGGGCGTGCGCCACTCCGAGCCGACGAGGTTCGAGATCATCGGACCGACTTTAGCGGAGGAGGCCGCCTTGGTAGGGTTGGCCGGCCACCGCCTTCAGGTCGCAGACCCAGTGGAACACCTGCACTCCGTTGCCGCCTCCGGTCACAGTCATGCTCGCGACGATCACCGATCCGGTGAACTCAGGGCTCGAGTTGCCGTTGCTGCTGTAGTCGACCTTGGGCAGGTAGATGATCCCGCTCAAGTCCGTCGTGGCTGCCGGGCCGACCGACATCGTCCCCGCGAACCCGCTCGCGCCGTTGCCGCCGAAGATGACGAAGTTGTGCGTCCCCATCGGGTCGCGAGTCCCCGTATAGCCGGCCGGGTACAGGTCGTCGAGCCCGTTGAGCTTGGCGTCGGTGATGTCGAGCGTGCCCGTATCGGACGAATCGAGCACTATCGCCACCGCGCCCAGCGGGTCGGCAGTACCTGACGCCGTATAGGTCGTGTTGGTGATAGTTCCCAGCGAGAGGTTTGCCGAGTTGACGATCTTGTACACGCCGCCGTTCATGGCGCCGCCGCTCGGAGCGAAGCCGTTGTAGATGCCCGGCTTCCAGTTGCCGAGCGCGTCCTTCGCCTGGACCGCTGTGTTGTAGAAGGGTGGCGGCGAGCCCACGGGCACGGGCGAGGCGTTGTCATAGTTGTTCGGGGGCGGCACGTTCGACGTGGTGGGGAGCGGATTGCCGTCGGTGGTGTGGTAGTTGAGGCCGTTGCCTCCGCCCCCATTGTCGAGCTGGTTTGGCGGGCTCCCAGGACATGTCGTGCCGTCGTAGTTCGTTTGCACGGAGGGCACGCCCGTCGAGTGCGGGCCGTTGTTGGCGCCAAAGCTCCCGTAGGCATACACGGGACCTCCGACAGTCTGGAAGGCCGCGCCGCCTCCGTTGATCATCGCGTCACCGCTCACCGCCGCGACCGCGTAGGCGGCCCCGTTGAACTGAGGTCCGGGCGTGCTCGCTCGCGCGGCCGCCGCTGTCGTCAGCTGCGTGTACCCGACCATACGCGCGAAGATGCTCGGCTGCTGATGCGTCAGCACCACGTCCAGCACACTCGGGTAGTTGTAAATTCCGTTCACGCGAAACGAGTCGCTGAGCGTGATCTGGTAACCGGCGGCGCTGTAAGTTCCCGCCGGGCAGTTGGCGGACGAGGAACAAGCGCCGGTCGGCAGGCTGAAGCCGAGCACTGGCGCCAGGTACTGCATCGCCACCCAGTGAGCGTTGCTCGGACCGGCCGGCCCGTACGATCTTGCACCGGCCAGGGCAGCCGCATCGGCGTGTGCCTGCAGGTTGCGCCGGTCCGACATCGCGAGGCCGACGTCGAAGACCATGGTGCCGAGGACGACAAGCGCGACGATCATTCCCGCGACGATCGCGATCGCCTGGCCTCGCTGCGCTCGGCGGCCCTGAAAGCGGGAGAGCATGTTCACTCGCATCAGTACTCCGCCACCGTCGTCGTGGACGAGGCGATGCGCAGGAAGCCCGGCGCGGCGGTGCCCAGGAACGGAACCAGGGTGTCGTATCGATAGATCACTGTCACGACCACCTGGAAGCAACCCTTGAAATGAGGGCTCAGATATTCCGCGCTGCGCGAGCCAAGGTCGCCGGCGATCGGGTCACGGCCGAGGTTCGAGCGAGCCGCGGCGCAGTCGGCATACGCGGCGGCGGCCCCAGCCTCGGACGGGTACACGCACACCGACGCGCGCCCGACGGCGGGATTGGGGCATGCCGAAGGCGGAGCTGTCGTCAGCGTTGTGCCCTGGCTGAATCCGCCAAGGACTGACGTCACAGTCTGAAAGATGCGGGCGTCGGTGAGGCAGCCGGTGCCGTTGGCCGACGGCGTCAGGGTCATTCCGGAGCAAGCGCCGGCCGCCCCGCCAAAGGGGTTGTCGGAGGGGTCCGCGTTGGGAACTGCCTGGCGCGCTCCCTGGCGGGCGGCCTCCGCCACCGTCGACGTAGCCCAGTCGACTCGGAACAGGTCGATGGTGATGGCGAGGATGAAGAAGAGCACCGGAAAGACCAGCGCAAACTCAACAAGCGCCTGACCACGACTCTTGCGGCGGGTCCGCATTCGCATCAGTACTCCGACCGCTGGTACGACGAGACGGTGATCGGAAAGGACGCGCCGGTGACCGGCCACAGCAGCGGCGTGATGACGCTGAGGTTGTAGGTGATGCTCACCGTCACAGAATCGGAGCCGGCGTTCAGCGGGCCGGCTCCGTTGCTGGTCGCGTTGGTCACCGCGACTCCGGCCAGGCAGTGGAAGGTCACGCGGACGGTGGCTCCGCTGATGACCGACCCCGCGGCTGCGCCGTTGTTGGAGCTCTCGAGCGCGGCGTTGTTGGTGATGGTGGCGATCGACGCCGAACCTGCCGGGATGGAGGATGTCACGGTGACCGCTGTCGCGCCGCCGGTGCCCGCGCAGACAGCGTCCGCGGTCGTCTGCTGCGCCGGGGAGACCGCCACCCGAAGCGCCTGCCGCGTGGAGTTGGTGACTGCTTCGCGGTAATAGAAGGCCCGCCCCAAATCGGTGACCCCAAGCGCCAGCAGCAGGATCACAGGCAGCGATATGGCTACCTCGACCAGCGACTGACCGCTCAGTTCGCGTCTTCGCATCCCGATCCCCCCGCAGCCCAACTGCCAGTTGTGCTGCTATCTGGCCTAACGGTCGGGGGGCCGATTTCCCGCGCCTAGGCTGAGGCTCCCGGCTTCCAGAGCTGGGCACCCTGAACCACGACCACGGCGATCAGCACCAGGGCGCCTCCGAGCACCTGGACTAGCGACAATCGATCGCCGAGCAGCACCACGGCGAGTCCGACGGTGACGACCGGCTCCCAGGTGCTGAGCAATGCCGCGCGTGCCGCTCCGACTCGTGGAAGCCCGGCCAGGAACAGCGAGATCGCCAGCATCGTCGGGAACAGGGCGAGTCCGACCGCGACCGCCCATCCATCTGGGGTCGCCGGGAGCGCGAGCTGATTGGTGATCGCGGCCAGGACGCAAAAGGAGATCGCCGCGCCCGTGATGATGACAGCGCTCGCGGCGAGCGCGGGCACTGTGCCCATCACCCGCTCGCCGACCAGGATGTAGCCGGTGTAGATGACCGGCGATGCGATCGCCAGAATGAGTGCCCACGCGAGTTGGAAATGGGCCCCTCCGACGAGCATGACAAGGCCGGCAAAGCTCGCTGCGAGTGCGACCAGGTGCTTGGACGAAACCGAACGGTGGAGGAAGAGCCATCCGGCCAGTACGACCAGGCTCGGATAGATGTATGCGATGAGAACGACCAGCGAAGCGGGGAGCGAGCGCAATGCGAGGAAGTACGTCAGAGACTGGGCGCAGTAACCGATGGCGCCCATGGCGAGCAGCGCGACCAGCTGGTTTCGCTTCAGGCGCATTGGGTTCTGGCCCAGGAAGAATGCGAGGGCGAGCATCCCGACCGCAGCGAGAAGGAATCGGAACGCCAGGGCCTGCTGAGCGCCGAGCCCGGCCCGGTATCCCAGCTTGGCGAGGATGGCGAGCGAGCCGAATCCGGTTGCCGATGCCAGGACCATCGCGGTGCCCGTCAACTGCCGGCTGGGCACTAAAGCTGGTTACCTGACAAGCGCATGCGCACAGCAGAGGGTATTCGAAGTGACTTCAGCCCAGGATTTTCGCCTGCCCATATCCGGCGGCCAGCTGGCGGCCGCTTCCGAACCGGTCGGGTGTGAATTCGCGTATTCCGGCGTCGACCTCGTCCCCAATGAGTAGGGCTGCCACCTCCGCGCCGAGCGCCGGGGCGAGCTTGAAGCCGTGGCCGCTGGTGCCGGCGTCGACGAACACCCCCGGCGCGATCTCTCCGATCACCGGCATCCAGTCCGGGCTGACGTCGTAGAGGCTCGCCCAGCCGCCGGTCGAGACGGCATCCTTCCAGCGCGGGATTCGCGTCGTCGCCAGGCTGGCCAGCTGGTGCGACTCCTCGTCATCGAGGGCGCGCACTGGCTCGTCGGGATCCACTTCCGGCTCGGGCGTCAGAGGGCCGAGGCAGTAAAGGTCATCGCCCTCGGGCTTGCAGTAATAGCCTCCCGGGATGTCCGCGTGCGCGTATCGCATCTCGCGCGCGTGCGACCAGCGGATGGTCGCCACGTAATGCCGCTCGACAGTGAGGGGGAGGTCGGCCCCCAGCATCGCCGCGAGGGCTTTCGTCCACGGACCGGCGGCGATGAGGAGCCGCTCACACTCCGCCGTCTCGCCGCCCACGAGATGCAACCGCGCCCCACCTCCGGGTCTCTCGTCGAGGCCGGTCACCCGCGTGTATAGGCGCTGCTCCGCCCCCAGCTCGCCGGCTCGCGCCAGCAGGCCCGCGGTGGTGGTGACCGGGTCCGCATAGCCCGCGTCGGGCTCCCAGCCCGCGACCCCGATTCCTTCGGGCGCGAAGAGGGGAAACGCGCCGGCGATATCTTCGGGACCGAGCACCTCGATGCGGGTGCCGATCGAGTTCATGTAGCGCGCCGCTTCGCGCAGCGCGGCGGCGTCCGCCCCATCGTGCAGGTAGACGATGCCGGTCTGGCGGTATCCGCAATCCCTGCCGACGGTCAGCTCGCCGAAGGCACGGAACATGTCGAGGCTGGTATGTGCGATCCGCGCGAGGTATCGGTTCGTGTAGTAGGCGCGGCAGATGGCGGACGAGCGGCCGGTGGGGCCGCCGGCGGCCGCGAACTGCTCGAAGATCGCCGCTTTGATCCCCCAGCGTGCGGCGAGGTGAAAGGCGGCGCTCGCTCCGTGAATCCCGGCGCCGATGATGCCGACCTCGTGTCCTCTGGGAGCAACCGGCACGCCAACGAGAGTAACTGCCGGTCCGGCGAGTTGGCGCGGTAAGCTCCGGCGGTGACGACGGATCCTGAGCAGCCGCCGATCGGGCGCCTGTCGGACGCGACGTATGAGGCCCCGGACGGATCCGAGATCAGGCTGCTGGCCGGTGAACCTCAGAGCGCCACTGCCGCCAGCCTGTGCGAGGCGACTCTCCGCCCCCATGCGACCTCGCGGCCGGTGTGGCATGAGCGCGTGGAAGAGATCTGGTTCTTCCTCGAGGGCGAAGGAGAGGTCTGGCGTTGCCCTCCTGAAACCGACCCGACGAGCGTCAAGCCGGTGGCCGTCAAACCCGGCGACGCGCTGGTCATCCCGCCGCGCTGGTACTTCCAGTTCCGCTCGACCACCGACCGGCCGCTGCGCTTCCTCTGCTACACAGCGCCGCCCTGGCCCGGTCCCGACGAGGCACGACCGGCGCCACATGGCGGCCTCGGGCCGCCCACCGTCTGAAGCTCTAGAGGCGCGGCCGGGCGCGCGCGCCCGAATGCGGCACGACTGCGACGGTGTTCACGAGGCGGCCGACGCCCTCGATCTCGATGTTCACCACGTCGCCAGCCTCGGCGGTGTAGGGCGGCGGCGGGACGAGCGAGGTTCCCGTCAAAAGCCAGGCGCCGGCGGGCAGGGGATACGCGGAATGAAGCACTCCCGACAGCTCCGCCGGGTCGCGAACCATGTCAGACAGGCTCGCCGCTCCGTCGAAGACCGGCGCGCCGCCCCGCGTGATCCTCATGGTTATCGCTGCGCCCGACGTGTCCACCTCCCACGCGAGCACCGCCGCCGGTCCGATCGCGCAGCTCCTGTCGTAGACCTTGGCCTGCGGCAGGTAGAGCGGATTCTCTCCCTCGATGCTGCGTGAGCTCATGTCATTTCCGCAGGCGTACGCGACCACCTCGCCGCGGCTGTTCGTGAGGACGGCGAGCTCCGGCTCCGGCACGTTCCAGGTGGAATCCCCCCTAACTCCTACCTTGCCGCCGTGCCCGACCACCCGCCATCCGGCGGCCTTGAAGAACAGCTCCGGACGCTCGGCCTCGTACACCCGGGCGTACACGTCGGACTCGCTCGATTCCTCCATGCGCGCCGCGCGGCTTCTGAGATAGGTGACGCCCGCGGCCCACACCTCCTGGGACTCGGCAGGCGCCAGCAGCTCGCATCGCGCGGGGTCCAGCTCATCCGCCCTGCTCTGGAGGGCGTTGCGCATATCGGCGGTCGTAAGCCGGAGCAGGCCGTCCAGGCCGCTCGCCAGCTGGGCGAGACGTCCTCCCGACCACAGGACGAGCCCACGCCGGCCGTCATGCTCCACCCCGACGAGGCAAGGCTTCGACGGCAGATCCTCTGGCAGGATGGGCATCGCCCCCGCTTACTGCTTCAGCTGCGGGGTCGGTGTCAGCAAACCCCAGTTCTCCAGGCGCTCGCGGAGGCGTTCTCGAGAGGGGTCGTCAAGCGCGGCCACCGGGGCCGCCGGCCACGGTTCGCAGACGCCCTGGAGATGCAGCGCCGCCTTGAGGCCAGCCGGGAAGACGCCAGTCCGGATCGCCGAAGCGAGCTGGAGCGTCAGGTCCTGGTGCGCGCGCGCCGCTTTCCAGTCTCCACGCTCGAAGTCGTCGAAGATCCTCACCACCCAGCTCGGTGCGATGTTGGCCGCCGCGCAGATGGTGCCAGCCCCGCCCATTGCAAGCGCAGCGAGAAGCATCGTGTCGCTGCCGGTGAAGATGCGAAAGGCGGGCAGGTCTCGCGTGGCGAGACAGACGTTGGAGAAGTATTCGTAGTCGCGGCTGGAGTCCTTGATCCCGACCACAGTGCCTTCGCGAGCAAGCGTCGCGAGAGTCGCCGGCTCGGTCACGACCTTTGTGTTCTGGGGGATGTTGTAGACCAGGATCGGCAGCGGGCTGCCGTCAGCCAGCCCGCGATAGAAGGCGAGCACGGTCGGCTGGTCGATCGGGTAGTAATAAGGCGGCGCCACCAGGGCCGCTATCGCACCCAGCTCGGCGGCGGCGCTCACGTCCGCGCGAGCAGCGGCCAGCGTGCTCTGCACGACTCCACATAACACGGGTACCCTTCCTGACGCGGCCTTGACGACGGCTCTCAGAACATCGCGGCGTGCGGCCTCGCTCAGCGATGCGGCCTCGCCGGTCGATCCGAGCGGGAGCAGGCCGTGGACGCCGCCCGTCAGCACGTGCTCGACCAGGCGCCGGATCGCGGGCCCGTCCACAGCGCCATCCCG